>CALKWG010000168.1 GCA_938004315.1 uncultured Spirochaetaceae bacterium | reverse complement strand
ATCGTATTCGGTGACTGGAGTTCAGACGTGTGCTCTTCCGATCTGCTCGGCGCGCCTCGCGGTAGAAGCCGAATTCGTAGGCCAAGCAGCAGAGCAATCGGCCGCAGGGACCGGATATCTTGAGCGAGTTCAGCGACAGGTTCTGGTCCTTGGCCATCTTGATCGACACCGGCACGAGCTTGTCGGTCACGCCGTGGCAACACAGGACGCGGCCGCAGACGCCGCAACCGCCGACCACCCTGGCCTCGTCGCGCACGCCTATCTGCCTGAGCTCGATGCGCATCTTAAAGACCGCCACGAGGTCCTTCACCAGGTCGCGGAAGTCCACCCGCGAGTCGGCCGTGAAGAAGAAGAGCACCTTGGAATCGTCGAAGAGGTAGTGGGCGAAGACGAGCTTCATAGGGAGCCCATGCGCCTTGATCTTCTCCTGGCAGAGCTGGTAGGCGCGGCGCTCCTTCTCGGCGTCCTGAGCCCGGCGATCCAGATCGGACTGCAAGGCCACCCTTTCGACCCGTACGAGCTCGTCGGAGCGCACGGGGCCGGGGCAACGCACCAGGCCCAGCACCGTGCACAGGTCCTTGCCGTAGCGCGTCGGCGCCACGACCTTCATGCCCGCCTCGAGCGGCGTATCGAAGACCGCATAATAGGTCTCGTTGTACGGCTCGGCCTTGATGCGGTACAGGGTCTCGGGCAGCTCGGCGTGGTGGCCGCGCTCGGCCTCTTGGCCGTGATGCTCGTCCTCGAGGTGCTTAAGCTCGTCCTCGGACATATCATGATATGCGTAATCGTCCATGCTTCTCTCCTAGCCCGGCCGCCTTGAAGGCCGGTTCAAAGTCCCCGCTCGGCTCTAGTCCCGGAGCTAGCGCAGAAGGTCGACGAGCAAGCCATTGATCTCGTCGAGTCGCCGTAGGATCTCCAGGCGGTCGCGCTGGGCCGAGATGACCTCGGCGGCCAGGCGCTCCAGCTTTTCATCTATGACGGTCACCGTCGTGAATTTTTTACGCTTAAGGACGCTCCGCCCGGAGGTCTTCTCGTCGACCGCGTACGCGCGCTCCACCACGTAGTGGACGAAGTCGCGCACGGCCTTTTTATAGCGGACGATGCTGGCGGCCCCCTGGTCGCGCTTGAGCTCGTCGCCCGCCTGATGCACCTCGTCCAGGAGCTCGGCGGCCTCCGCCTCCGAGAAGGGGAGGCCTAAGGCGGCGGGGCTCAGCTCGCGTTCAGCCTCTTTGATCGCGGCGCCGAAGGCGGCGGCCTTGGCCGTTTCCTTCTTCCGCTCGGGTTTCCGTCCGGACAGGCCGGGGACCAGGCCCGCCGTAAGGTGGTCCGGCAGCTCTACCTTGGCCACGGCTCCGCCTTGCCGGCCGCCGCGCCGTAGCCGACGGGCACGAGGCCCGCGTCGTGGCGCTTCATGAAGGCGATCAGCGCCTCTTCGGCGCCTTCCAGCTTACCCGACACCTCGACGTCGCCATGCAGGACCACGTCGGCTTCGGCGTCCAGGAAGGGGGCGAAGACGTTACCCACGATGACGCCGCCGTCCAGGACGGTCAGGCGCTCGGTCACGTAGACGTCGCCCTTGACGACGCCGCCTATCACGGCCGAACGGGCGGTCAACGAGGCCTGGCAGCGGGCGTCGGCGCTGACGATCAACTTGCCGGTCGTCCTAAGCGAGCCGCGGAGCTCGCCGTCGACGCGGACGAAGCCGTCTATAACGAGGTCGCCGCGCACCGAGCTTTCGGGGCCGAGTATGGTATTGACGATGCTGTCTTTAGGATTGGCCATGGCTATGCGCTCGCCTTGAGCCTAATTGCGCCGGGTATTGGAGCCGGAGCGGTTTTTTAGGAACTGGAGGGGATCTATCGTTTCCGTTCCCAGGTGTATCTCGTAGTGCAGGTGTGGGCCGGTCGAGAGGCCGGTATTGCCGATGTAGCCTATGACCGCGCCTTGGCGTACGACCTGGCCCTTCTGAACCGTGGAGGCCTTCATGTGGGCGTAGCGGGTCAGGAAGCCGTACTTATGCTCGATGATGACATAGTTGCCCAAGCCGATGTCGTAAGCCACCGCCACGACCTTGCCGTCGGCGGTCGCCAGTATGGGGTCGCCGGAGCGGAAGGTGGAGATATCGATGCCCTTATGCATGTACCAGGAGCCGAAGATCGGGTTCTCGTTCTGGCCGTAGTACATGGATATGTGGCCGATGCCGCCGCGTATGGGCCAGAGGTTCGGTATCTCGGTCAGGGTGGCGCCTTGGGCGGCTATGACGTCCCCGATCTCCTGCAGGGGCTGCACGCTCTGCTCCAGGTAGCGGGCCACGCGATCGAGCTCGGCGACCTCGCGGAGACCGCCCGAACCGATCTCGCCGATCTCGAAGAAGGCCGCCAGGTCGCCGCCCTTGTCGGCGCTCCGCGCCTGCGAGGGCTGGGCGCCGATCTGCGACAGCGTGGCGTCCAAGGCGATCTGGAAGCTACGGGCCGCGCGGACCAGCTTGGTCGTGGAGTCGCGCATTAGATCCAGCTGGGACTGGGCGTCGCTTAGGCTGTCGGCTTTGCCGGCCAACTTGGCCACCGCGTCGTTATAGTCCAAGGCCGAGAAGCTCAGGTATGAGACGCCGCCTATGAGGACGGCGAAAATGGCGAAGAGCGCGAAGAAGCTCAATTGGAGGTTCAGGATGCGGCGCTCGGTATGGGGCACGAGCATGATCGTGATCTTCTGGTTGCCGGCCTTAAAGACCCGCCCGAAGAACGCGGCTACGGCGGAGGCTCCCGAGCGCAGGCCGCGGGCGCAACGCTTGGCGAAGCTTTTTTCAATTTCTTTATACCTGCGTAGCGTCGACACCAATGCCTCCAAGCCCGATATAGACTATCCTGGCGATAGTATCATGATGATTATCGACCTGTCAAACGAGTAAAATCAATCTATACCATAGTTTTCTTTGGATTTTTTAGCTTTAGCACCCTATAGTTATGCGCGTATGCGCGCACGATCGGACGACCCGCCTACGCCCCTCAAGCTCGAGAGCCCCGGAGGCCTGCGCCTATGCTTCATCGGGGCCGGCAGCGCCTTCACCAAGAAGTTCTACCAGAACAACCTGCTCATACTCAAAGGCGGCGACCATCTCCTCGTAGACTGCGGGACGCGCGCCCCTGAAGCCTTGGCCAGGCTCGGCCTTTCGGTCACGCAGGTCAGGAACTACCTCATTACCCATTCCCACGCCGACCACGTCGGCGGGCTCGAGGAAGTCATGCTCCTCAACCGCTATATGGCCAGGCAGAAATCGACCATGGTCGCCCCCGCGAGCTACCGGCGCTTCCTATGGAACAAGACCCTGGCCGGCGGCGCCGCCTACAACGAGCGCGTGAACGGCAGGCTCCTGCGCTTCGACGACTTTTGGGACGCCGTCGAGCCCGTCCCGCTCCCCGGCGAGGATCGCGAGCTGTCCGCGGCGTCGCTCGGCTCGATAGGCCTTCACCTCTACCGAACCATGCACATTCCCGACTCCGCCCCGTCGTGGCGTTCGAGCGCCCCGAGCTACGGCGTCGTCATCGACGGCCGGATCGCCTATACGAGCGACACGCGCTACGACCCCTCGCTTATCGATTTCCTAGAGGGCCGCTTCAAGCTCGAGCTCATCTTCCACGATTGCCAGTTCTTCAAAGGCGGCGTGCACGCGTCCATCGACGAGCTGGCGGCGCTGCCGGCCGCGACCAAGGCTAAAATGGTCCTCATGCACTACGGCGACGCGATGGAGGACAAGGAGGCGGCGGCGCGGGAGCTCGGCTTCCGCGGCTTCGCCCGTCAATGGGAGCCCTACGACTTCTAGCCCCGCCCCCGGTCCCGGACTTGCCGACCCTGCCGCGGCCTCGTTATCTTATGGACAAACCTCAGCCCCACGAAGCCCAGGAGTACATCCATGTCCACCCATCAGTTCCAAGCTGAAGTCAACCAGCTCCTCCAGCTCATCATCCATTCTTTGTACAGCCATCGCGAGATCTTCCTCCGCGAGCTCGTATCCAACGCCTCCGACGCCATAGACAAGCTGCGCTACCTTTCGGCGTCGGACGACGCGTACAAGGGCATAGCCTTCGATCCGCTGATCCGCCTGCGCTTCGACCAGGCCGCGGGCACGCTGTCCATCGAGGATAACGGCATCGGCATGAACGAGGCCGAGCTCGTCGAAAACCTCGGCACCATCGCCCGCTCGGGCACCCGCCGCTTCCTCGAGGCCTTAGGCCAGGATCAAAGGCGCGACTCCAACCTAATCGGCCAGTTCGGCGTCGGCTTCTACGCCAGCTATATGGTCGCCGACAAGGTACAGGTCCTGACCCGCAAGGCCGGCGAGGACGCCGCCTGGCTCTGGTCAAGCGACGGCAAGGGTTCGTATAGCATAGAGCCCGCCGAGCGCGACGGCCACGGCGCCACGATAACCCTCTCCATGAACGACGACGGCCGCGAATTCCTATCGCGCTGGCGCATGGAGGAGCTCGTCAAGAAGTACTCAAACCACGTCGCCTTTCCCATACGCCTGGCCTATGAGGAGGACGAGTACGACGACAAGGGCAAGAAGACCGGCAAGAAGGCGGCCAAGGACGAGCAGCTGAACAGCGCCCAGGCCCTCTGGCGCCGCCCCAAGGCCGAGCTCAAGAAGGAAGACTACGTCGACTTCTATAAGAACATCGCCGACGCCGACGACGAGCCCCTGCTCTGGATGCACACCAAGGCCGAGGGCACCATCGAGTATACGACCCTGTTCTACGTACCGGCCAAGGCTCCCTTCGACCTCTACTACGCCGACTACAAGCCGGGCGTCAAGCTCTACGTCCGGCGCGTCTTCATTACCGACGACGACAAGGAGCTGTTGCCGCCCTACCTGCGCTTCCTCCGCGGCGTCATCGACAGCGAGGACCTGCCCTTGAACGTCTCGCGCGAGATACTGCAGCAGAACCGCGTCATGACCAATATCCGCACCGCCAGCGTGAAGAAGGTCCTGTCCGAGCTCAAGGATTTCGCCGGCCGCGACCCCGAGGCCTACGGCAAGTTCGCCGACGAGTTCAACCGCCCGCTCAAGGAAGGCCTCTATTCCGACTTCGCCAACAAAGAAGCCCTGCTCGATCTCGTGCGCTTCAAGAGCACGGCCGCCGACGGCTGGACGAGCCTGGCCGACTACAAGACGCGCATGAAGGACGGCCAGAAGGCCATCTACTTCATCACCGGCGACTCGGTCGAGCGCCTGAAGAAGTCGCCGCTCCTTGAGATGTACAAGAAGGAAGGCGTCGAGGTGCTGCTCTGCGCCGACGAGATCGACGAGCTGGTGATGCCCATGGTCGGCAAGTACGGCGAGATAGAGCTTAAGGCCGTCAACCGCGCCGGCGCCGAGAAGGAATTCGACGCGAAGAAGGACAAGAAGAAGGAAAAAGACTTAGCTCCCGTCGTCGAGAAGCTCAAGAAGGCCCTGGGCGACGAGGTGAAGGACGTGCGCCTCTCGTCCCGCCTCTCGGAGAGCCCCTCATGCATCGTGGTCGACGAGCACGACCCGAGCATGCAGATGATGCAGTTCATGAAGAGCATGGGCCGCGACGCCGGCGTCGAGGTCAAGCCCATCCTCGAGGTGAACGGCGAGCATCAGCTCGTCGCCTCCTTGGCCGATGAGGCCGACGAAGGGCGCGTCGCCGACGTGGCGCAGGTGCTCTTAGCCCAGGCCCTCCTCGTCGAAGGTAGCCCCGTCAAGGATCCGGCGGACTTCGTCGCGCGGCTGAACCGGCTCATCGCGAAATAGGCCTAAGCCGGAGATCGGCGGCGCGCAGAGCCCCCCGGCCTGGTCGACGCTACGAACATCCTCTACTGAGCGCCCCTCGAACAGAGGGGCGTCTTTTTTTTTCACTTGACATCGAAGCAAAACCGGTTGATACTCTGAAAGTACTTTCATAAAGCTCTTCGGCGTATACATCACGGCCGAACGAAGGATGCGATGACCAGAAAACCGGCGGCGACGATCTATGACGTCGCCCAGAGGGCATGCGTAAGCATCTCAACCGTCTCCCGCTTCCTCAATACTCCGCAAGATGTGCAAGCCGCCACCGCCGAGCGCATTAAGTCAGCCATGGACGAGCTGGCCTACGTACGCCACGGCAACGCCGGGACGCGCCAGAGCCGGCAGAACGCCCGCATCGGCGTCCTAGCGCCCTTCTTTCCCGCCCCGTCGTTCATCGACCGTATCCAAGGCATTAACGAGGTCTTCCACCGCTCCAGCGCCGAGCTCCTCATGTATAGCGTCGATTCGCCCGAGCAGTTCGACCGCTATATACGCACGGGTTTCTTCGCCAAGCGCCTAGACGGGGTCATCATCATGGCCATGCAGCTGAGCGACGCCCACGCCGAGCACCTCCTGGCGGCCGGCATACGCGCCGTGCTCATCGAGCAGCACCACGCGGCCTTCAACAGCATCGAATGCGACAACGTGCGCGGCGGCGCCTTGGCGGGGGAGTACCTCGTGCGCAAGGGCTACGCGCCCTGCGCCTACCTGGGGCAGGACGTGCCCCTGCCCTACTCGCTCAATCCCAGCGCCTTGCGGCTGGAAGGTTTCTCGCGGGCCCTGGCCGCGGGGGGCTCGCCGCTCGAGGAGCGCTACCTGCGCCTAGGCGAGGTATCGGTGGCCGGCGGCTACGCTCAAGCCATGGAGCTGCTGATCGGGCCGGAGCGGCCGCGCTCGATCTTCGCCATGTCGGACCTGCAGGCCTTCGGCGCCGTCAAGGCCGCCAGGCGCCTAGGGCTCCGCGTGCCCGAGGACATCGCGATCATCGGCTTCGACGACGTCGAGGCCGCGGATTATATGGAATTGACGACCGTCAGCCAGGAGCTGAAGGAGTCTGGAAGGTTGGCCGCCGAGCTGGTGCTCGGGCAGCTCCTCGAACCGGGGCGCCCGCCGAGGAGCATCCAGCTGCGCGCGTCGATCGTCGAGCGGTCGACGGCCTAGGGCACGGCGGGGAGGGCCCGGCCCGTAGGCGAACTTGCATGCTTAGCATCTATGCGTAACGCTCCATAGATAACGAACGAGAAGGAGAAGCACATGAAGAAGTCGCTGTCAATCGCGCTCATGGCCCTCGTGGCCATGGCCCTGGTCCTGGGTTCCTGCGGCAAGCCCGCCGAGACCGGCCCCAAGACCATCACCATCATGCAGAACAAGCCCGAGATCGACCCGATGCTCAAGGCCTACGCCGCCATCTGGGGCCAGGCCAACAACGTCAACGTCGTCGTCAAGTCCATCGGCGGCACCGCCGGCGCCATGGGCCCGCAGCTCAAGGCCGACTACGCCGCGGGCGACATGCCCGACATCTTCACCTTCGACGGCCTGGAGAGCTACAAGGAGTGGGAGGGCGTGATCTACGACGCCTCCGCCGAGCCCTGGGTCCAGAAGACCTCGGTCGCCTTCAAGTATAACGGCAAGGTCTTCGGCGCCCCCGTGGCGGTCGAGGGCTGGGGCATGGCCTACAACGCCGATATGCTGGCCAAGGCCGGTATCGACCCCAAGACCCTGGTAAACTACGACGGCTTCAAGGCCGCCTTCGAGAAGCTCGACAAGATGAAGGCCGAGCTCGGCATCGCCTCCGTCGTCTCCATGGCCGCCAGCGTCGAGATGGGCTGGGTCACCGCCCACCACAACTTCAACTCGCTTTTGTCCAACGGCCTGCCCTACGGCGACCTCTCCGTGGTCAACGACCTCCTGGCCGGCAAGGTCGACGCTACCCGCCTGTCCGAGTACGCCGACTGGGTGGAGCTGCTCTTCAAGTACGCCGACCGCTCCGTGCTCCTGACCGGCAACTACGACTCCCAGGTCGGCGCCTTCGCCACCGGCAAGGCCGCCTTCCTGCACCAGGGCAACTGGACCGACCCCAACATGAAGGCCGCCAACGCTACCTTCAAGATGGCCTTCGCCCCGCACGGCTCCATGAAGCAGGCCACCGACGGCATCTTCGTGTCCGCCCCCTCCTACTACGCCATCAACAAGGAATCCAAGAACCTGGACCTGGCGCGCAAGTTCATCGTCGACCTCGTGAACACTCCCGAAGGCCACAACTACATGGTCAAGGAAGCGGGCATGATCCCCGCCTACTCCGGCGTCAGCCTTAAGCCCGACGGCCAGCTCTCTCAGTCGGTGCAGGAGTGGTCCGCCGCCGGCAAGGTGTATTCCTGGAGCCAGTACTACTTCACCGGCGACTTCCGCGACAAGGTGCTTAACCCCATCTACAACCAGTTCGCCGCCGGCCAGATCACCAAGGCCCAGTTCATCGACCAGATGACCAAGGCCTTCATCGCGAATAAGCAGTAAGACCCGTCGCGGCCTCTAGGCCGCGGGCCGACCGGCTTAGGCCGGCCGATCGGTCGTCCCCGCCGCCCGTCCGCGTAGCGCGGGCGGGCGGATTCCGGGGGCGGCCGCTTTTCCGACAAGGAGGCTCCCCGCATGAAGACGAAACGCGAAAACGCCCTCGTTTTCTGGCTCTTCCTGGCCCCCGTGCTCGTAGCCTTCGCGCTCGTCATCGTGGTGCCCTTCGCCCTCGGTATCTACTATTCGTTCACGAACTGGAGTTCCTCGGCCAGGGCGGACTCCGTCGTGCGCTTTATAGGGCTGGAGAACTACGCGAAGAGCTTCGCCGACCCTGCCTTCCTGCACTCTTTCATCGTCACGGTCGGCTACACGGCGATGAACGTCGTCTTTATCAACGCCGTCGCCTTCGGCCTGGCCATGCTCGTGACCTCCAAGATCAAGCTACGGAAATTCTACCGGGTAGGCTTCTTCCTGCCGAATCTCATCGGCGGCCTCATCTTGGGATATATCTGGCAGTTCCTTTTCAATAACGCGCTCCCGTCCTTAGGGAACGTCATCCCCTTCCTCTCGGGGCTAGCCGACCCCGACGCGTACATGCTCAGCAAGAGCGGCACGGCCCTGGTCGCCCTGGTCATCGTGGGCACCTGGCAGTACGCGGGCTACATCATGATGATATATATCGCGGCCATAGAGAACGTCCCGGTCGAGCTGCACGAGGCGGCCATGATCGACGGCGCCTCGCCGCTTCAGCGCCTCCGCGCCATCACCCTGCCCATGGTCGCCCAGGCCTTCACGGTCACCATGTTCCTGACCCTGGTGCAGTCGTTCAAGCAATTCGACGTGAACGTCTCGCTGACGAGCGGCGGCCCGTCCACCCTCTTCCAAGGGAGGCCCATCTTGGGAACCGAACTGTTAGCGTTAAACATATATAACACCGCATTCTTGTCGAACAAGCTATCGGAGGGCCAGGCTCGCGCCGTGGTCTTCTTCGTCGTGCTGGCGGTCATCTCGCTTATCCAGGTCGCCGTGAACAAGAAGAAGGAGCTCGAGCTATGAGCGGCTTAAAACTAGGCGGCGTCAAGCTGGGCCGGGCCGCCCTGGAGGCCGCCGCCCTCGCCCTGTTTATCCTCTTCATGGCGCCGCTCCTCCTCGTGCTCGTCAACTCGGCCAAGACCGCCTTCGAGGTAACCCAATACCCCCTGGCTATGCCCGAGGAATGGGGCAACATCGGGCGCAACATGGCTATGATTTGGACGAGCCAGAACATCCGCTACCCGGCCTCGCTCCTCTCGTCTTTCATCATCACGGCCGTTTCGCTGGTACTCTTGAACCTGCTGTCGTCGCAGGCCGCCTGGGCCCTCGTGCGCACCAAGACCAAGACCTCGAGCGCCATCTTCTTCACCTTCGTCGCCGCCATGGTGATCCCCTTCCAGATCGTCATGTTCCCCTTGCTGTCGTGGCTCAGGGCCGTGACCTTGGCGACGGGCCTGCCCCTCCTGCGGACCTACCAAGGCATGGTGCTCGCCTACGTCGGCTTCGGCGCGTCGCTGTCTATCTTCATGTTCCACGGCTTCATCAAGAGTATCCCGCTGGAACTCGAGGAGGCGGCGACCATAGACGGCTGCAGGCGGCACGAGATCTTCTACCGCATCATCTTCCCCATCCTCACGCCCATACACGCCACCGTTCTCGTCTTGAACGGCATTTGGATATGGAACGATTACCTCCTGCCGCTCCTCGTGCTGGGCAAGGGCAACGCGATACAGACCATACCGCTCGCCGTCTCCAACTTCGCCGGCGCCTTCGTCAAGCAATGGGACCTGATACTCACGGCCATACTCATGGCCATGATACCGGTGATCGTCTTCTTCCTGCTGGCGCAGAAGTACATCATCCGCGGCATGGTGGCCGGCTCGATTAAATGAACGCGGCCTGGGACAGCCTCTACGGCTCTTGCCTACGGGCCTGGGAGGCCCGCGGCCTAACGAAGAGCCCAGCCTGGCCTGCCTTCGAGGAGCGGCTCCGGCAGGAGTTCAGGCGCTTGGCCGAGCTCCTCTGGGGCCTCTACGGCGGCCGGCCCGACTACGCCTTCCAGGTCGAGGCCCTCGTGGCCGAGGCCTTCTCCTATTGGGAGGCCCGTCCCGATCGCCTTAAGGAGCGCGACGCGTCGCGGCCGCCGGAATCGGGTTGGTTCCAGAGCCAGGCCCTGGTCGGCGCGGTATGCTATGCGGGCCGCTTCGCCGGCGGCTTCCGCGGCCTGGCCGGCCGCATCCCCTACCTCAAGGAGCTCGGCGTCGGCTACCTCCACCTCATGCCCTTCTTCCGCTCGCCCGAGGGCCATAACGACGGCGGCTACGCCGTATCGAGCTACCGCGACTGCGACCCCGCCCTTGGCGACATGGGCGAGCTCGAGGCCCTGGCCGAGGAGCTCGAGAGGAACGGCATAGCGCTCGTGGCCGACTTCGTCTTCAACCATACCTCGGACGAGCATGATTGGGCCCTGCGCGCTAAGGCCGGCGAGGCCGCCTTCCGCGATTACTACTACGTCTTCCGCGACTACGCCGAGGCCGAGGCCTATCAGCGTACGCTCCGGGACATCTTCCCCGAGGCCAGGCGGGGCTCGTTCACCTACGTCGAGGAGCTCGGCGGCTGGGTGTGGACCACCTTCCATTCGTATCAATGGGATCTAAACTATAAGAACCCCGCGCTCTTCCGCGCCATGGCCGCCGAGATGCTTTCGCTGGCCAACCGCGGCGTCGCGGCCCTGCGCCTGGACGCCGTAGCCTTCGTCTGGAAGGAGCTCGGCACGCCCTGCGAGAACCTGCCCGAGGCCCACGCCATCATACGCGCCTTCCAATGCGTCTGCCGCCTAGCCTGCCCCTCCCTGATCTTCAAGTCCGAGGCCATCGTGCATCCGGACGACATCGTACGCTACGTCGACCTCCGTGAATGCCAGCTCTCGTACAACCCGCTCCTCATGGCCGAGCTCTGGGAGGCGGCCGCGACGAAGGAAGTTAAGCTCCTATCGCATTCGCTGGCGAAACGGCATGCGCTGCCGGACGGCTGCGCCTGGGTAAACTACGTGCGCTGCCACGACGACATAGGCTGGACCTTCGCCGACGAGGACGCCCGCGAGCTTTGTATAGATCCCCGCGGCCATAGGGATTTCCTGAACGCCTTCTACCTAGGCGAGTTTCCCGGCAGCTTCAGCCGCGGGGTGAGCTTCCAATATAACCCGGCCACCGGGGATCGGCGCATATGCGGCAGCGCGGCCAGCTTAGCCGGCGTCGAACGCGCGCTCGAGGCGGGGGGCGGGGCGGAGCTGGCGACCGCGAAGCGGCGGCTCCTCCTCCTTTACGGCGTGGCGTTCTCAGCCGGCGGCATACCGCTCATCTATCTGGGCGACGAGCTGGCGGCGCTCAACGACTATAGCTACGAGGCCGATCCGAGCAAGGCGGCCGACAGCCGCTGGGTGCATAGGCCGCTCTGGTCCGACGAGGCCGCCGCGAGGCGCGCCGACTCCTCGACCCTCGAGGGTTCGAACTTCGGCGCCTTCGCGCGCATGGCCCGTATCCGCGCGACCCATCCGGTATTCGGCTCCCAAGGCTTAAGCGTGGTCGAAACCGGGCACCCTTCGGTCCTAGCCTTCAGGAAGCAGAAGGACGGCGCCCTGCTGACCGTCATAGGGAATTTCTCAGAAGGCCCCGTCCTTCTAGACGCCGCTTCGGTCAGGCGTATCCTAGCGGGCATGGCCGCGCGGGATCTCCTATCGGATCGTATCGTAACGCCCGACGAAACGCTCGAGCTCGAAGCCTGCGCCCTCGTCTGGGCCTACGCCGAAGCAGAACCCTCTTCCTAGCGAGACGTTGAGGGCGAACGGGCCAATATAAGCACTTCTCTTTGTTGCCAGGCGATATGGGCATATGCTATCATCCCATACCCAGACAGGAGTTGTGCATGAATACGGATTCCGGTACGGATAACGCGGAGCGACGATATTCCGGACCGATACTCTACTACACCGATGCCGTCATTGACCACTTCACCAATCCCCGTAACGTAGGCGAGTTGACTCCCGCCGAAGCGGACGGATACGCGTGCATCGGAGATCCCGGCTGCGGCGACGAGATGAAGCTCTGGATATCTGTCCGTGCCGGCAGGATCGCGCGTATAGCGTTCAAGTCATACGGTTGCCCCGGAGCGATTTCAACGAGCAGCATGCTGACGGTCCTCGCGGAGGGCAAGACTCTTGACCAAGCCCTGGCGATAAGCGACGACGACGTGGTGGACGCCTTGGGCGGTATCCCCGAGAACAAGCAGCATTGCTCGCTGCTCGGGGTCAGGGCGCTCCACGCCGCCATCGCCGATTACAGATCGCGCCTCTAGCTAGACTACTTACGCCGAGCCGGCGTTTAACCGGCGATCGCGGCGTCTATCGCGGCGCGCAGCGGGGTACCGGCTGCGGCTGACAGTATCTTGATTCCGGCGGCCGAGAGCCCGGCGGCGGCCTTGGGGCCTAGCTCGGGCGCGATGACGACGTTCACCCCCTTGTCGGCCAGGAACGAGGCTGCTCCGGTGCCGGCGCCATGCTCGGCATTGATACCGTCATTCTTCAGCAGGGCGATGCTCGAATCAGTCTGGTCGAAAATCGCGAAGCTCGTCGCGCGGCCGAATACTTTGCCGACGGTCGTGCCGTCGTCGGTGGGTAATGCGTATTTCATGGTTTCTCCTTGAGTTTTCTTACGGCTCCGGCCACGGCATCCAGCGCCGCGCGTATCCGGCCCGTCGATCGGCAGTCTATGTCGGCCCAGGTGCGGTTCGATTCCTCCGCCGATCTGAGCTTGGGGTCGAAGGGAATCTCGCCGGCCAAGGGGATGCCCGCGCCTGCGAGCATAGACCTGGCCCGGTCATCCATGCCGGCGTTTAATCCCGTCTTGTTGATGATGGCTATCGACCGGCGTTTCATCGTCATCGCCAGTTCGGCGAGGCGAGCCGCGTCGCGTATTCCGGAAGCGCTGGCCTCGACCACGATCACGACCAGGTCGCTGCCCGTTATGGAAGCGATCACCGGGCAACCGATTCCCGGAGGCGCGTCGACGACGATGACCGAGTCGGGGCCGGCGAGCTTCTCCGCGCGCTTGCGGACCAGCGCCACGAGCTTGCCGCTCGTGTCCTCGCCCGGCTCCAGGTCAGCGTGCACGAGCGTCATTCCGTGCCGGGTGTTCGAGACGAACAGCTCGCCGGCTTGTTTCTCGTATCTAACGATGGCCTTGACGGGGCATCGGTCAGCGCAGGCTCCGCAGCGTTCGCACAACTCGGGCACGATACGGAAAGCGTCGCCGCCCGGCGCCGGCTCGATGGCGCCGAAACGGCATGCCTCATGACATGCGCCGCAGCCCGTGCAAGCTGGGCTGTCGATGCTGAAGCCTAGACCTGCGAAGTACGGTTCAGCGACGCCGGCCATCGCGCCCAGGGCGATGGCGCCGTTGGCGGCGTCCACGTCGCAGTCCGCGAAGATGCATGAAGTTCCGAGCGTTGAAGCCAGCGCCGCAGAGATCGATGTCTTTCCGGCTCCGCCCTTGCCGCTGGCTATGGATACGGTGGTCATAAGGCTCTCTCCGTTCCGGCTCCGGAAAGTAGCAGATCGAGTATCCGGTCCATTTCGCCGCAGATCGTGGGGTCGTCGCGCCACAACGCGGCGGTCGCACCCGTAGCGGCCCGTTCGCGCAGGAACGCGATACGGCCGATGACCGGTACACATTCACGCTCGCAGTACCCGGCTACGTCGGCGTCGCCGAACCCATCTTTGTTGATGACGACGCCGGTCGGGATGCCGCGCTCGCGGGTAAGCTTCATCGCCGCTTTAAGATCGTGTATGGAGAACTCCGTAGGCTCGGCCACCAGGATGACGTAATCCGCGCCTTCGATCGAGTGCGTGGCCGGGCACGAGACGCCGGGCGGGCAGTCGCGTATCTGAACGGCGGCGCCGATTCCGGTCGCACAGTCTTTCGCGGCTTCGATGACTACCGTCGATCTGATGTCGCCTATATCCATCCGACCTTCAAGCAGGCCGAGCTTGCCGGCGGTCAACGAAGTCGTTTTACCGACGGGCTTGGGCTTTTCGACCAGGGCGTTCGTCGGGCATACCGCGACGCAGCGGCCGCATCCCTTGCACACCTTCTGGTCGATGGTCACGATCCCGCCGATCGCCAGAATCGCTCCGAAACGGCACGAGCGGGCGCAGAGCCCGCAAGCGGTACACTTCGATTCGACCAGCTCGGGCATGAGGACGGAAACGGTTCGCGGCTCCTCATCCGGTTCGGCTTCCGGGAAATAACCGGACGCATCGGGGGCCTCTACGTCCAGATCGACGAGAAGCGTTCGACGGTTCTTTGAGCTTGAAAGCGCCAGGTGGGCGGCGACCGTCGTTTTGCCGGTGCCGCCCTTGCCGCTAGCTACGGCAATTACCATATGGTCAGCTTCGCTCACTTGCCGGATTCCGGGGCGGCATCCTCCACGTCGACCTTCGACGCCACAGATACGGAATCCTTAAGCAATGCCTCGATCCTCACCAGTTCGGCCCGCAGCATGTTCGCGCGGGCTTCCAGTGCTTCCTTGATGCCTTTCTGCGCCGACGGCAGCCCTTCGTATCCAGCGCCGCTGTATCCAGCGCCGCTGTATCCAGCGCCGCTGTATCCAGCGCTAAACCATCCGAGCCCGCGGCCGGGACCCACGCTTCGGCCGAATCCCCGAGCGCCGCCCCTGCCGCCGCCGCCCACCGCTCCGAAACCGTTCCGCATCGCACGGCCCATCCCGCGACCTCGCGTAGCGCCGCCGGTTCCGCACAAGCCCAACATTCGTCCGGTCATCGGCCCGAGTCCTTCCGGACCGGTTCTATTCATTCCAGGCATACGCGCCTCCTCGTTAAGTTAACCGTAGATGAAGCAGCTATAGCGCTTCGAGTTCATAATAGGCTTATGCCCATTTCAAACCTATTCCAATAATAAGCATATGCTCATTATATGTCAAGCATCTTTCGCTCTTGACAGAGCTTATGAACGCCGCATGCTTAGAGAGCATGACCATTCAAGCGTTGATGGATGACTATTTAGCCAATTTCAAAAGTCGGTTACTTTTGAAATTGGCTTTGCGATTGCTTGCGTTTGCGTTGCAAACGCTGCGCCCAATCGCAGTTTTCTAAGGTAGCTCTTTCAAAACTCGCTGAGTTTTGAAAGAGCCTCTATTGTCCAAAGGGCGGGCTTCGCGGCGAGCACGGGCTGTCATACCTCCTTGAAAACGTCGAATCGAAGGTGCTGTTCGACACGGGCCAGACCGAAGCGTTCCTGCATAACGCAGCTGCGATCAAAGCCGATCTTTCAGGGATCGATGCCGTGGTCTTAAGCCATGGCCACTACGATCATTGCGGCGGCTTGGCCGATCTCTATTCGGCTATAGCGCCCGCCAAGCCGAAGCTCTACGCCGGTGGAGGACTCTCGAGGCGGAGATACGCCAGGTCCGACGCGGGGCTCTCTGAAATAGGCGTGCCGGCAGCGAGCCTAACCGCTCCCGTTCCGCCCGCCGTCGAGCTGGACTCATTGTTGGAGCTGCATGCGGGCATCTTCATTATGCCGCGAGCCGAGCTGAATGACGGATCGAGCCCGCCGACCCGCTTCCGCACCGTCGATGACGGCGTAGAACGCCTCGACGAGTTTGAGGACGAGCTATCGATGGTCATCGACTCGAACGACGGCCTCGTCCTCATCACGGGCTGCGCGCATCGCGGCATCCTCAACATCGCAGAGTCGGCGATGCGCGCCTTCTCCGGCCGGCCGTTAGCCGCGCTGGTAGGCGGCTTTCACCTGTCCGACGCTTCGGATGAGACGCTCGAGAAGGTCGCGGAAGGGATAGCTGCCTTAGCTCCGGGGCGAGTTCTCTGCGGACACTGCACGGGCACGCGGGGCTACGCCGCCATCGCGTCGCGCGTCCGACGGACCGCCTGGCTCGCCTGCGGGATGCGCGTCGAGCTGTAGGCTCGGATGAGAAGTTCGGACCTCCACGCAGCGCCATGCCATCGATTCCGATCGTTGCCTTTATAACGAAGAAAGACCCAGGACAAGCCTGGGTCTTTCTTCGTTAGGCGCCGATCGGAATCGAACCGATGCATAAAGGTTTTGCAGACCTCTCCCTTACCGCTTGGGTACGGCGCCGTCGTACGATGAATATATAGAAAAGCTTCGGTTTTGTAAAGCGGTCTACTACAAAGACTTAGAAAAAGGCGGGCGGCGCTGAACGCGCCGCCCGCCTGCCCGTCAGGGTGGAAAGCCTAAACGATTAACGCGCGGTCGCCGCGCCCACCTGGCCCTCGGCCTTGGCGCGGCGCTTGGCGGCGACCGAATCCCAGAGGCCTACGAAGCCGCTGGCTATGAAGATGGTCGAGTAGGTACCGGAGACCATGCCGACGACCAAGGCCAGGGCGAAGTCCTTGATGCTGCCGCTCGTAAAGAAGTAGAGCGCGAACACCGCGAGCAGGGTAGTGGCGGTCGTAATGATCGTGCGGCCCAGGGTCTCGGTGATGGACTTGTCGATGATCGTCGTCATGCTGTCCGTCGGGTTCAACTTGTGATCCTCGCGGATGCGGTCGAAGATAACGATCGTATCGTTGATGGAGTAACCTAAGATGGTCAGGATGGCCGCGATCGAGGTGGTGTTGAATTCCATCCGCGTCCAGACCATGAAGCCGATCATGATGGCCACGTCGTGCACGATGGCCAGGACGGCGCCGGCGGCGTACTGAACCTTGAAGCGGACGCTGGCGTAGATCATGATCACGGCCAGGGTCATGAGGAAGAGCTTCCAGGAGTTGTTCGCCAGATCCTTGGAGAAGCGGGCGCCGACGAAGTCGGTGCGCATGGTCACCACGCGGCCGGCGCCGAAGGCGGCCTCCAGGGCGCGGTCGATGGCCGCGGGCACCGTGCTGCCGAAGGCCGGGTCGCTGCCGTCGTCGCCGACGCGGATGACGTACTGCATGGACTCGCGGCCGCCGACGTCCTGCACGGCGACGCTGCCGACGGAGCCGACGGCCGCGCGGATCTCCTCGACCGAGCCGAAGACTTCGTTCGCGTCGCGGGCGCGGCGATGGACGGGCACGGCGGCGGCGCTCAGGACGAAATCGCCCTGGTAGGTCGGCACGAGCAGGGCGGCCGCCAGGCCGGCGCCGTCGCGTACCGCGAACTCGACGCCCTCGGCCCGCAGTGCGGCGGCCAGGTCGGCGATGGTGCCGACCGTGGCCAAGTTCCATCGGGCGGTGCGGCTCTGCGCGTCGTCGCCGGTAAAGACGACGGAGAGCGTCGTATCGCCGATCGAGAGCCTGGCGGTGGAGCCGCCCGCATAGCGCATGGTACCGACGGGGTACGCCAGCTGCACGTACTCGTTCACGCCCGCCTGGAAGTCCACGCCCAAGTTAAAGCCCTTCGTGGCGAGCCCGAAGACGGAGAAGAGCACGAGCGCGGCCGAAACGATAGCCGCGGGCAGGAAGGCCTTGTGGAAGCGTACGAGGCGTTTCATTTGACCCTCCAGCTGATGGACATGGTGTTCCTCTTAAACATGTCCGTATTGAAGTCGAAGAGCAGGCGGGACACGAAGAGCGAGGTGAACAGCGAGGACATGTTGCCGATGGCCAAGCTCACCGCGAAGCCCTGGATGGGGCCGGTACCCAGCTGCGCCAGGAAGAGGGCGGCGATGATGGTCGTGATGTTGGAGTCCATGATCGCCCAGAAAGCCTTGCCGAAGCCCGCCTCGACGGCGGCCTTGCGGCCCTTGCCTTCGCGGAGCTCTTCCTTGATGCGCTCGAAGATGATCACGTTGGCGTCGACCGACATACCCAGGGTCAGCACGAAGCCGGCGATGGCCGGCAGGGTCAGGGTCAGGTTGAAGGCCGACAGGATGGAGAGCATGAGGTACAGGTTCAGGACCTGGGCCAAGCTGGCGTTCACGCCGGCGCCCTTGTAATAGAGCAGCATGAAGGCGAAGACGGCGATCAGCGCGATCGCCACCGCGTTCACGCCCTGGCGTATGGCGTCCTCGCCGAGCGAGGAGCCGATCGCCTGCTGCGACTCGACTAGGAGCTCGACGGGCAGGGCCGCGGAGCGCAGGATCAGGGCCAGGTTATTCGCCTCCTCCGCGCCGAAGCCGGTTATGCGGACGCTGGCCTGGATGGGGCCGGAGATGCGCGCGCCGGTGCGGACGCGGTCGTCGAGCACCACGGCCATGGTCTTGTTCACGTTTGCGCTGGTCAGCTGATAGAACATCTCGCCGCCCTTGGCGTCGAGGCTGAAGAGCACCTCCGGCTGGCCGGTGATAGCGTCCGAGCCGACGGTGGCGCTCTCGATATGGTTGCCGTCCAGGCCCGGCTCGGCGGTGATGACCATATAGGCGCCGGTCCACTCGTCCAGGCCGTAGGCGTCCTTGCGGTAGAAGCGACGGGCGACGAAGCCGGCGGGTACGATGGTCGGGTCGGCTACGCGGAACTGCTCGTCGATGCCGTCCGGGTTCACGGCCAAGTAATCGCGGAGGCGGGCGGTGGCCTCCTCGTCGACGATATGGAAGGCTAGGCGGCCGCGGCCCATGATGATGCCGTTGATGCGCTCGGGATCGGCGGCGCCGGGGATCTCGACGTAGATGCGGTCCTCGCCCTGGCGGCGGATGACCGGCTCGGTCAGGCCGAAGCGGTCGATGCGCCCGTTCAGGATCTCCACGGCGCGGACGACGGCGTCGTCGCGCTCCGCGGGGGAGAGGTCGCGGCCGGCGCGCTCGGCCAGGGCCTCGAGGTCGGCGCGGATCACGATAGACATACCGCCCGAGAGGTCCAGGCCCAGCTGGACGGCGCTGCCGTGCAGGTTCTTGAGCTTCAGGATGCGCTGTCGGTACAGCGACTCGAGCTCGGTAAGGGCGTCGGTGCGGTTGTCGTAGGCCGCGAGCGCGGCCTTGGCGCTCCAAGCGGCGGGAGCGTCCATGCGGAGCTCCTTATAGGCCTTCTTGGCCGCCGCGACGAAGTCGTCGTACCGGTCGCCCAGGGGGCTTTCGTCCCCGGCCTTGACCTTGGACTCCAGGTCCGCGAGATCGACGCGGGCCATACGCCATGCGTAGTCCCTGATGGCTTCGCGGGAGCCGAGCGCGAGCGACTGCTCTTCCTTGGGAGTCAGGTAGTACCACTGAATCGACGGAAAGAGGAAGGCGAACGCGACGGCAAGGACCGCGAGCACGATGAGGAATCGCTTGGTTTTATTCATGCTCTGACTCCGGTGCTGTCGGGTTATCGACGAGGCGCCGACGAACCAGTAGAGGCTCGCCGGCGCTTCGCTAGGAAAGGCGCGATAGGCTCGCCCGCCGTTCTAAGCCGGCGGGCTAGGTTTTCGCGGCGCTTACTTCGAGGCTTCTTGCTTGGCCTCGGGAGCCGGGGCGGCTTCGCCCTGGGCGTCGACGGAGGCTATGGCGGACTTGGAGAACTCGAGCTTGGCCGAGTCGTCTACCTTGATGACGACGGTGCGCTCCTTAACGGAGGAGACGACGCCGTGGATGCCGCCGATGGTAACGACCTTGTCGCCCTTCTTGACGGCTTCGATCATCTTCTGCATGGCCTTCTGCTTCTTGTTCTGGGGGCGGATGATCATGAAGTAGAAGATGAGGAAGACGGCGCCGAACATGACGACGGTCGAGAGCATCGAACCGGTGGCGGAACCGGCGTCCTGGATGAGGTTCAAGCCGGAGAATACGCTGTTCATACGAGCTGTCCTTTATAGGAAGATTGCGGCACAAGGTAGCACAGATGCCGTAGAGGGTCAAGTTTCGGCCGGGTCAGGACATAGCC
>CALKWG010000167.1 GCA_938004315.1 uncultured Spirochaetaceae bacterium | reverse complement strand
CGCCGGGCCGACCCGCGCCGGCGTCCCCGGCCGCGCCGGCGAGCGGCAAGCCCAGCAGGAGGGCGACGCGGCGCATCGCGTCGAGCGACGAGTCCAGGTTGCCCCGGTCCATCCTCTGCGCGTAGGCCATGAGCGCGTCGCGGCGCGAGGCTATCTGGGTGATGCGATTGACCGAGCCGTCCACCAAGGCGACCGAGGCCAGCCCGCCGTCCAGTATCATCGAAAGGAGCTCGGCGACGATGCCGTTGCCCTCGGGGCCGACTAGGGCCGCCCTCCCCGCGCGCGTAGCCCGGGCCACGCAGAGCCGGCCCAGGGCGCTCCGCCCCGGGGCCGCCTCCAAGATCTCGGGAGAGGCGCCGCCTTGGCGTAAGAAACGCTCGGCCGTCACGTAGACGTCGCCGGCTTCCACGGGCACCGAGGGCTTGCGGGCGCCGCTTAGGTAGTCGCGCGCCTCGCCGTCGTAGCCGACGGACAGCAGGGCCGGCGGCTTGAGGCCGGCCTCCGCCGCGGCGCGGCGCGCCAGGGCCGCGGCCCGTACGAGGAAGGTCGTCTTGCCCGCGTCCTTGCCGGGGCCGGCCGCGAAGAGCGTCCGGCCCAGCCAGGAGCGGGGGTCGTCGAGCGGGATCAACCGGGCCCTACCTCTTGCCCCGCGGCTTCAGTTCCTTGAGGTTGCGCGCCGCGCGCACCAGGCCCTTGGGCTCCAAGGTCTTCTCGTCGCCCGACAGGAGGCGGGCCACGCCGCAGGTGGCGTTGAGCTGCACCTCGTCGTAGCAGATACGGCACTTGCCGCAGTCCTCGTGATACTCGCGCGGCTCGTCGTAGGTGGTGATCACGCCCTCGTAGTTCCTGAGCACCACGCGCTTGTCGTTGCTCGTGATCAGGTAGTCGGGCATGACCGGGGTCTTGCCGCCGCCGCCGGGGGCGTCCACCACGAAGGTGGGCACCGCCATGCCGGAGGTGTGGCCGCGCAGGTTCTCGATGATCTCGATGCCCTTGGACACCGTGGTGCGGAAGT
>CALKWG010000166.1 GCA_938004315.1 uncultured Spirochaetaceae bacterium | reverse complement strand
TAAGGCGCCGTCGCACGAGCGCGTGAAGTCCGGCCTCGTGCTCTGCCCCGAGGGGAGGCGTATCTTCCCCGAGCTCAACGTCGAGGAGAACCTGAAGCTCGGCGCATACCGCCGCGGCTCGGTCCGCGAGGGCCTCGAGAAAGCCTACGCGCTGTTCCCGCGCCTGGCCGAGCGTAGGCGCCAGGCGGCCGGCTATCTCTCCGGCGGCGAGCAGCAGATGCTCGCCATAGGCCGCGCGCTCATGGCCCGGCCCGAGCTCCTCATGCTCGACGAGCCCTCGCTGGGCCTGGCGCCGGTGCTGGTTGACCAGGTCTTCGAGACCCTGGAGCGGCTGCGCGCCGAGGGCATACCCATACTCCTGGTCGAGCAGAACGCCGTGAAGGCCCTGTCCTTCGCCGACCGAGCCTATATCCTGGAGAACGGTCGGGTGGTCATGGAGGGTAGGGGCAAGGAGCTCCTGTCCGACGAGCGGGTCAAGTCCGCGTACCTGGGAATGTAGGGGGAGACCCGTGTTGGTATCGATACTGCAAGCGATCTTATTCGGCCTCCCTCAGGGCGCGCTCTACGGCCTCATGGGCTTCGGCATCTCGCTGATCTTCGGCACCTGCGGCGTGACCAACTTCGCCCAGGGCAACTCGGGCATGATAGGCGTCTTCGTCGGCTGGACCATACTCGCCGTGACCGAGAGCCTGCCGCTCGCGCTCATAGGCGGCGTGCTCGCCGGCGGGCTCCTAGGCGCGGGCATCGACCGCGTCCTCATGAAGCGGGTGAAGGGCCTTACCCACGGCGGCATGCTCATCATTACCTTGGGCCTCCTCATGATCTTCGACGGCATGGCGTTGATCATCTGGGGAACGCAGCCCTTGATCTTCAAGGACATCTTCGACGCGCCGCCTATCATCGCCTTCCTGCCGGAGAGCGTGAACCCCGAGGGCATGCCGCTCATCCTCTCGGGCAACGACCTGTGGAGCGCCGTGGCCGCCCTGGCCATCAGCTTCGGCCTCGTGGCCTTCTTCCGCTGGTCCAAGCCCGGCATCGCCGCCAAGGCCAAGGCCCAGGACGCCGCCGGCGCCAAGGCCGTGGGCATAGACGTCGCCGCCGCCGATACCTTGGCCTGGGGCGTGGGCGTCGCGGCGGCCGTCACGGCGGGCTTCCTCATCGCGCCGAAGTCGACGGTGATCCCGACCATGCTCGTCACGCTGCAGCTCTACGGCTTCACGGCCGCGGTCTTCGGCGGCTTCGCCAGCCCCCTCGGGGCCGTGATCGGCGGCCTCCTCCTCGGCGTCATCGAGAAGCTCGTCGTGCTCGGCCTCGAAACCCTGCTCTTCGCGCTCGGGGCGAGCGGCGTGAACGCGCTGGACTTCCAGCTGTCGGTCGTGCTCATCATCATCATCGTGACCCTGGCGCTCAAGCCGACCGGGCTCTTCGCCAGCAAGTTCAAGGGAAAGGTATAGTCCGATGCGGGGAACGCTACGCTACGCGCTCGTAACGGCGCTATTAGGCATCGCGGCAGGCTTGGCCGTCTCGGGCGAGAGCTTCATGCTCCTCATACTGTCCCAGGTGCTCATCTTCTCGATTGCCGCGCTCGGCCTGAACCTCCTTACCGGCATGGCCGGGCAGGTCTCCATCGGCAACGCGGCCTTCATGTCCATCGGCGCCTATACGAGCGTCGTCCTCACGCGCCTGGGCCTGCCCATGTCCGTAGGCGCGATCGCCGGCGCCGCCCTGGCCTCGGTCTTCGGCCTCCTCATAGGCTTCCCGGCGCTGCGCATGAAGGGCTTCTACCTGGCGGTGGCCACCATGGCCTTCGGCGTCGTGGTCGAGCAGCTCATTACCGTCGTGCCGGCCCTCGGCGCCCACGACGGCCTACGGAACATCTCCAAGATCTTCGATAGCCAGCTCGCCATCTACTTTACTAACCTCGCGGTTTACCTGACCTTGCTCCTGGTAGCCAGGCGGGTGGCGGAGAGCCCGCAGGGCCTGCGTTGGCGCATGGTCCGCGACGGCGAGACGAGCGCGCGGAGCTTCGGCGTGGACGCCAAGAAGGCTAAGCTCTCGGCCTTCATGATGAGCGCGGCCTACGGCGGCGTCGCCGGCTCCCTATACGCGCATACCGTGGGCTATATAAGGTCGGCCGACTTCGGCCTGGCCCGCTCCCTCGACCTCCTGGCCATGGTGATGATAGGCGGCTTGGGATCGTACCACGGCGGGCTGGCCGGCGCGGCGATCATAGTGGGGCTGCGCTTCTTCTTCAGCCGCGGCTTCGGGCCCTGGCTGACCGTGATCATAGGCGGGCTCCTCATCGTCTTCACGCTCTTCTTCCCGCGCGGCATAGCCTGGGGGCTCACCCTGAACTGGCATAAGCGCCTGCAGCTGCCGTATCTTTGGGCGCTCAAGGCAGTAAGGAAGCGGAGGACGGTCATGGACGGAAAGTTCATAGAAGTTAATGGTAGGCGTATGTACTACGTCGAGCGGGGCGAAGGCCGCCCCCTCGTGCTGGCGCACGGCAATACCGGCTCTTCGCGCTGGTATTCCCGCGTCATGGACCTGCCTGGTTATAGGACGATAGCGCCGGATCTGCCCAACTTCGGCCGCTCGGACGCCCTGGACGTCGCCGATATCGACGCCTACGCAGACGCGCTGGCCGGCTTCGTCGAGGCGCTAGGGCTCTCGAAGCCCGCGGTCGTCGGCCATAGCCTGGGCGGCGCCGCGGTCATGGCCATGGCGGCCCGGCGGCCGGAGCTGGCCGGCGCGATCGTCATCGCGGACGGCGCCGCCCCGTCGGGGCTCAAGACCCCCGAGGAGCACTACCCTGTTATCGAATTGTACCGCACGAGCCCCGACCTGATGCGCAAGGCCCTGGGCGCGGTCGCCCCGACCCTTAAGGACGAGAGGCTCCTGGACGACCTGGCCGCCGACGCCATGCTGATGGCCGGCCACGCCTACGCCGGGAACGCCCGCGCCTTGGAGCGCTTCGACTACCGCGGCCGGGCCGGCGCGTTCAAGGGGCCGGTCATGGTGATCTGGGGCCGTAAGGACGTCATCATCACCGAGGCGATGGCCCGCGAGACCGCGGCCGCCTATGCGAACGCGCGCTTGGAGATCGTCGAAGGCGTCGGGCACTCGCTTATGGTCGAGGACCCCGCGCTGTTCAAGAAGCTCGTCGGGGAATTCCTGGCTGCCGAGGCCTAAACCCGCCCCAGCATCGCCCGGACCGCCAGGCTCGCCATGATGTGGCCGGCGGCCTGGGGCACGAAGGGCGCCGAGCCCTGCACGGCGCGGATGCGGACGCCGTCTATGACCTGCCCGGGCGTAAGACCGCCGGGCGGAGGCGCCGGCGGCATGGCCGGCTCGTCGCTCCACACGCAGAGCACCCGCGCCTCGACGAGGCCGTCGCCCGGCGGCGGCTCCTCGCCGGCCTTGCGGGCTAGGTCGCGGGCGAGCCAGGCGGCTCGCTTCTCCTCCCTCGTCGCCGGCGCCTTGAAGCCGAAGCGCCGGAGCCGCTGCCTGACCCGCTGGGCCAGCGGGCAGCCCGAGCTCTCCCAGAGCGAGCCCACGCGCAGGCGCTCGGGGGCCAGCCTCCCGGCCGTGCCCATGCTGCTGGCGAAGGGCAGCCCCGCGCGGATCATGGCGGCTATGGCGTTTACCTTGGGGTTCAGGCTGTCGATGCAATCCAGGTAGTAGTCGCAGCCCTCGGGCAGGCGCTCGGACGCCTCGCGGCCGCGTACGATCGCCCCATGGAGCTCAAGGCGAACGCCCGGGTTCACGGCCCGGGCGGCCTCGGCGAAGGCTTCGATCTTCGGGCGGCCGACCGCGTCGGCGTAGCCGAAATAGAGCCTGTTAAGGTTGCTCTCCTGTACCGTGTCGAAGTCGATGGCGACGATCGCGCCGACGCCGGCGCGCACGAGGTCCATGGCAGCCGCGCCTCCGACCCCGCCCAGGCCCAGGACGCAGACGCGGGAGGCGGCGAGCCGGGCCGCGCCGACTTCCCCGACGAGCGCCTTGGTCCGTTCGTCAAAGGCCAAGCTTGCCTCCGGCGCAGGCCGCTCCGCCGTCGGCGAAGAAGCGCTCCAGAGCCAGCGCAGTCCCGCCTAATGCCGGCAGGGCCGGGTCGAGCCGCGAGCGGCGGACGTCGCAGGGCCGGTCGTTGGACACGACGCGCCGGGCTATCTCGTCGAAGAGGGGGCCCTCGGCGAAAGCCGGGCCGTAGAGCACCACCGCCGCGGGGTCGTAGAGCTCGATGGCGTTTCCCAGCGCGACGGCGAAGCGCTCGGCGAGCTCTTCATAGGCGCGGCCGTCGCGTTCGCGCAGGATGGCGCAGAGCTCGTGCGCGGGGCGGCCGTCCAAGCCCAGCCGCTCGCCGAGCGCTCGGGCCGAGACCAGGGACTCGAGGCAGCCGACGCGTCCGCAGTAGGGGCAGGCCGAGCCTTCCGACGCCACGACCGTGTGGCCGAGCTCGCCGGAGCGATGATGGGCGCCCGGCCAGGCGCGCCCTCCCATGGTCCAGGCCGCGCCGACGCCCGGCCCGTACTTCGTAAAGAGTATGCTCTCGCCGCTCGTCGCCCGCTCTCCGCAGAGGAGGAGCTCGGCCAAGGCCAGGGCGCGGACGTTGTTATCGACGCTGACGCAGATGCCGAGCGCCTCCTCGAGGGGGGCGCGTAGGGCCAGCTCCCCCTCCCAGAGCCT
>CALKWG010000165.1 GCA_938004315.1 uncultured Spirochaetaceae bacterium | reverse complement strand
ATCGTATTCGGTGACTGGAGTTCAGACGTGTGCTCTTCCGATCTGGCTGGCCGCGGACGCGCCGGCGTAGCCGTCGCGGTCCAGGGCGCCCTCCAGCACTTGGCTGGAGAGCGCGGCCACCAAGGGGTGGCTGCGCGTAAGGACGACCGCGCCCTGGGGCGCCTTATCGTCGAAGCCGAAGAGCCGGGTCTTAGCCAGGCCGAACTGGTCGCGCAGCCAGGCGGGTAGGCCCAGGGGCTCCACCCGCAGGGCGTTCGGCTCCTCCTTGGCTTGGGCCGCCAGGCGCTTCAAGGCCGCGGCCATGAACCAGCGTAGGGCCTCCTGGTCGCCGGAGGCAGCGCGGAGCTCGGCCAGCTCCCGCGCCACGTCCTCGGGGTCTATTGAGCGCTGGGCGAAGCGGGTGCGGCTCTCCTTGTCGCGCGCGGCGGCGTCCTCCCATTCCTTGTGCAGCCCGCGCTTCTTTAAGAGGAGGTCCTGGCCGAAGTCGAACTCGGCCTGGCCGATGTCTGATTTCTTAAAGGCCGAGCGGAAATCCATGCCTTCCATGATGGCGGCCAGGACGTCGTTAGAATCCATGGGCACGGGTATAGAGACGCCCAGTACCTCTACGATCTCCGCGTGCTTGCGTATGAGGATATCGAGCACGATGCCGTCAACCGGATTGTTTGCGCCGTAGATGGTCAGGGCCCTGACCACGGGGCTGCGCTGGCCGAAGCGGTCTACGCGGCCTTCGCGTTGTTCGTGGCGGGTGGGGTTCCAGGCCAGGTCGTAATGCAGGACGGCGGTGAAGCGCTCCTGCAGGTTCACGCCCTCGGAGAGGCAGTCGGTGGCCACGAGCACGGGGCGCCTATCGCCCTCGGTGGCCTCGGCCAGGAGCTCGATGCGGGCGCGGCGATCCTCGGGCGCCAGGAGCCCCGTTACGCAGGCCAGCTCAACCTTGTCCTTCCAGGCGCGGTCTTTATCAATGGCCTTCCTAAGCTCCTCGGCCACGTACTCGGCGGTCTCTATGAAGCGGCAGAAGACGATGGGCGCGTAGCCTTCTTCAAGGAGCTCCTTGGTCTCCTTGATGAGGAGCTGTAGCTTGGCGTCGTCCTGGGCGCGTATCGCGTCGGCCTGCCTGGCCAGCTCGCGCAGCTTGCGCGCGGCCGCGCTATCGGCGGCCTCCTCCTCCGCGGAGCCGGGCACCGCGTCCATGCCCTCGGCCCCGTCGATCGAATCCTGGTCCAGCACCAGACGCTTGCCTATGTCGTCGGCTTCGGCTGCGCTCTCGGCGTCCGCTGGGGCGGCACGGGTCCGCAGGGTAGCGGCCGCAGCCTTGGGGCTGGAGGAGAGGGCGCGTAGGAGCGCCAGGGCCGACCACCAGCGCACGCGCTGCTGGCGGCTCCCCGTCTGGGTCTCTTTAAGCGAGCCCTGGATATAGTCCAGCACCCGGCGGTAGAACTCAGATCGGAAGAGCACACGTCTGAACTCCAGTCACCGAATACGATCT
>CALKWG010000164.1 GCA_938004315.1 uncultured Spirochaetaceae bacterium | reverse complement strand
GCTGATTGCCGAGACTGCCGGCATAATCCTTATTGCCTAGCCCGAACGGCGCGTGTATCATTACTCTATGGAACCTCTCTTTCTTTTAGACGCTTACGGCACTATCTACCGCTCATACTTCGCCTTTATCTCGAAGCCGCTCCGCAACCCGCGCGGGCAGAATGTGTCGGCGGTATTCGGCTTCTTTAGAAGCCTCTTTCAGCTGTGGGAGCTCTATAAGCCCGAGGCTTTCGTTGCTGTATTCGATAGCCGCGTGCCGACGTTTAGGCACGAGTTCTTTCCGGACTATAAGGCGACCCGCCAGAAGACTCCCGAAGACTTGCACGAGCAGGTGCCTATGGTCGAGGAAGGGCTTCGCCTTCTTGGCGTGCCGACCATGAGCCTTGACCGCTACGAGGCCGACGATATTATCGCGACGCTCGCCGAGCGTTGCCGCGCCGAGGGTCGTAGTTGCTATATCGTGTCGGCGGATAAGGACCTACTTCAACTAGTGGGCGGTCCGATACGCGCCGTTCGGCCCAATCGGGATCAAGGATTCGTTCAACTCGGGCCTGCGGAGGTGGAGAGCGAGTGGGGGGTGCCCCCCGACCGTATCCTTGACTACCTATCCCTGACGGGCGACGCCTCCGACAACGTTCCGGGCGTCCCCGGCGTCGGCGACAAGACGGCATTAAAGCTTCTAGCGGAATTCGGCAGCTTCGACGCGGTCTTCGAACGTTTGGTCGACGTCAAACCGGAAAGCCTACGTAAAAAGCTAGAGGCCGGACGCGAGAGCGCCTTCCTGTCTCGAAAGCTAATCACCTTAGCGACCGACGCCCCGCTCCCCTGCGCGGGAGTCGATTGCTTTAAAGTACCTTCGCTAGACCGAGATGCGGCGAGCGCGCTCTTCTTGCGCGAGGGCATGAGGAGCCTCGCTACGAGGCGCGTAGCCGACGGGACGGACAAGCTCGAGGCGACCGAAGCTCGTCGTTTGGCCGCTTCGCCAGCTTCGGCCTCCGAGCGCGACGCGGCTATCGACCCAGGCGTCGACGCCCCCTTACCGCCGGAGAAGCCGGCCGGAGGGGAGCTCTTCCCCTCGCCGGCTTTGCCCGAGGGATTCTCCGAACGCGGCCGCTATGAGACCGTACTTAGCGAATCGGCGCTTAAGCGCTGGATCGACGAGGCGCGGGCGGCAGGCTCTTTCGCCTTCGACTGCGAGACAGACTCTTTGGACGAGCTTAGAGCCATGCCGGTGGGTTTTTCCATAGCCGTAGCGCCCGGCTCCGGTTGCTACGTTCCGCTTAAGGCACCGGACGCGGACTGCATAGGCGATGACGCGGCTCGCGCGCTCATCGCTCCCATCTTAGCGGACGAGTCGCTTACCGTCATAGGCCAGAATCTAAAATTCGATATGCACGTCATGGAGAACTGGGGAGCGCCTATGCGCGCGCGGCCGTGGGACACTATGATAGCCGCATGGCTCTTAGATACTGAACGCGACTCGCTTAAGTTGGAATCCTTAGGCGAGTCGTTCCTAGGCTTCGGGGGGACGCCTTACTCCGAGGTCGCGCCGAAGGGGACGGTCTTCTCGGATGCGCCGCTCGAGAAGGCGGCCGCTTACGCGGCTGAGGACGCCGACCTATGCCTTAGGCTCAAGGCCGTGATTGAGCCTGAGCTCGAGCGCCAAGGCCTTGCCAGGCTCTTCTCCGAGGTGGAGATGCCGATCCTGCGGCTCTTGGCGCGGATGGAGCGACACGGCATCCTCGTCGACGCGGCCCAGCTCTCGGCATTCGGAGGCGAGATAGAAATCGAGCTGGCGAATATTCAACGGGAAACCATCGAGCTCGTCGGGCATGAGTTCAACTTAAACTCGCCTAAGCAGCTTCAGGAAGTCCTCTTCGTCGTGCGCAAGCTGAGCTCCGGCAAGAAGACGAAAACCGGTTACTCCACCGACGTCTCGGTGCTCGAGGAGCTCGCGCGCGAGGATCCGGTGCCAGCCCTGATCCTCCGCCACCGTACCCTTCAGAAGCTCAAGAGCACCTACGTTGACGCGCTCATCGATTTGTCCTCACGCGATCCACGCATCCATACGCACTACGTCCAGACCGGCGCGGCTACGGGTCGCCTTTCGAGCCGGGACCCTAATCTACAGAATATCCCGGTGCGCGAGGAAGAAGGACGGCGCATCCGTAAAGCCTTCGTGGCGCCGCCCGGACGGAAGCTGATATCTGCCGACTACTCGCAGATCGAGCTCGTCGTCTTCGCCGACCTATCGGGCGACCTCGAGCTTAGGCGAGCCTTCGTAGACGGCGCGGACATACACCGCCGAACCGCGGCCTTGATCTTCGGCAAGGATGAGGACGAGGTAAGCGCTGCAGAAAGGCGGGCCGCCAAGACCATAAACTTCGGCGTCATATACGGCATGGGCGCCTTCCGCCTGGCCGGGGAGCTGGGTATCCCGCGATCGGAAGCTCAACGCTTCATCGACGCGTATTTCAGCCGCTACGCCGGCGTGGCGGCCTTCGTTCGCGACACGGTCGAGGGCGCGAGGCGGACGGGCTGGGTATCGACGATACTCGGCAGGCGCCGTCCGGTGCGGGCTGTCGATAGCCGCAACGCCAACGAACGCCAGGGCGCGGAACGCGTCGCCGTAAACAGCCCGATACAGGGCTCGGCCGCCGACATCATGAAACTGGCGATGCTTAAGGTTGACGCTGAACTGACCGCGCGCTTTCCCGAGGCGAAGCTCCTCTTACAGGTTCACGACGAGCTTATCGTCGAGGCTCCCGAAGGCCAGGCGGCCGAGGTAGCCGCCGCGATAGAGGGAGCTATGGCGGGCGCCTACGCCCTATCCGTACCGCTGCGCGTCGGCGTAGAAATAGCCGACAGTTGGGGGGACATGCATTGATCTTAGGCCTCACCGGGGGTTACTGCTCCGGCAAGAATGCAGTGGCTGCTATGCTGTCCGTGCGCGGCTGGTTATGCATTGACGTCGATGCGCTTGGGCATCGGGCTTTGGAGGAGACCGCCGAAGCCGTGGTTAAGCTTCTGGGACCTGGAGTCGTGGCGGATCCTTCTCTAGGAGCGCCCGCCGCTTCCGTAGGGATCGACAGCCCGCGCACGGAGGGCCAAGCGGCCATGTCCCGCTTTCGGCTCGACCGGAAGAAGATAGGAGCGGCGGTCTTCGCCGACCCCGCGCTTTTAAAACGTTATGAGGCGATCGTGCATCCGGCGATGCTACGCCTGCTGGACGAGGCTATCGACGTCGCGGGACCGCAACCGGCCGCCCGAGTCTGCATCAACGCCGCCATTCTATATCGGCTGCCGCAGCTGGCCCGCTGCGACGCAGTCGCTGAGATTCGCGCGTCCGTGGTCACGAGGCTCATCCGCGGGAGACTTCGCGACGGCCTTTCCGCCGGGCTCGTACTCGATCGCATACGACGCCAGAAGCCGCTGTGGAAGGCCGGGGCGTCATACCGCGGGGAGCGTATCATCATCCGAAACGACGGCGGCCTGGCCGCCTTGGAACGCCGCGTCGACCGCCTCAACCGAGCGCTCACCGGCTGATTTCACTATAACGGCGCGTGTAACCCTCCGATATTAGAAGAGAAGCCGGGCCCGCGGGCCCGGACCGCATCGCGCGAGCATGGAGGGGCTATGCCGTTAGACAGTAAGAAGGTCCTGTGGACCGTCGTCTCTATATCGATCGTCCTCGTAGTCGCGCTCGGCATCGCGCTCGCGCTCTTCTTCCCCCCGTCCGGAGCGGCCGAAGCGCCCGCCTCGGTAGCGGGAGCGGCCCCGCCGCGCACGACTTCCCCCGACGCGTACCTGCGCGAGCCTACGCCCGCGCCCATTCCCTCGGCCGGCGCTCAGTCCCCGACCGGAACGGCCGGCGACAACATTATCATCATTTACGGCGATAAGCCGGCCGCGGACCTGCTCGGCCAGCAACCGACCCCGTCGGGCTCGTCGAACGTCAACACGGCCCCCGCCGCCGCCCCTGCGACGGCCCCGGCTACCCCCCCCCGTGTCGCCGCGCCGCCCCCCGCCGCGACGACGCCCCAGACGGCGGCGCGACCCGCGGCGAGCAAGACCGTGACCGTTACGGAGTTCTGGATTCAGGCGGGCAGTTTCTCAAGTAAATCCCGCGCCGAGGACCTGCAAAGGAGCCTCGCCGGCAAGGGCTTGAGCTCAATCATCACCTTGAGCGAGGTGGACGGCAAGAGTTGGTACCGAGTACGCATCGGCCCCTACGACGCCAAGAAGGACGCCGAGGCTTGGATGCAGAAGGTACGCGCCATACCCGGCTGCGAAGAGGCCTACGTCTCGCAGCAGACTGCTCGCCGCTCTAGCTGAGCCGGCCCGCAAGCGAGCTTTCGTTTTGTATAGCGCCGACGCCACCATTGACGGTGGGCGCCGGCGCTTTTTTTTTGTACCTTCCATCGCACAAGGAGTTTACATGAACAAAACCAAGTTAGGATTCTTAGCCATAACCTTGCTCTCGGCGGCCGCCGTCGCCTTCGCGCAGGATGTGGGGCTCAGCATGAGGTTGGAGGCCGAAGCCGGCGCGATCAAGGTTTTCCACCATACCTACCGATCGGGCGCCGCCGTCGACGGCAATACGAATTTCGACTTCGTCGCCATGGGCGGCCAAGAGATACTCTATCCTTTCCAGCGCCTCTCGGCGGAACTGGGCATCGGCGAGCGGCACCGCGTGCGCCTGCTCTACCAGCCCTTAGAGCTGACGACCCAGACCGTGGCGCGAGAGGCTTTTACCATCGACGAGGTGACCTTCGCTGCGGGCACGCCGGTGGACATCGTCTATTCATTCCCCTTCTACCGCGCCACCTACCTCTATGACCTCCTGCCCGGCCCGGTCTATCTCGGCGTCGGCGGCGCTCTGCAGCTCCGTAACGCGTCGATCAGGTTCACCGGATTCGAGGATGAGGCGGGGACGCAGGCGGTCCGTGCCGTCTCCCAGAACCTCGGGCCCGTGCCCGCCTTGGCCGTCTACGGCGAGTTCCCCTTCGGCGCTGGCTTCTACGCCGGCTTCGAGCTGACCGGGCTCTATGCCTCGAGCGCCTTCATAAACGGAGCGGATTTCGAGTTCGAAGGCTCTATCCTAGACGCCGCGGCCCGCGTCGGCTTAGAGCTCAGGCCGGGGCTGGGCGCTTTTTTAAACCTGCGCTTCCTAGGCGGCAGCGCGGCGGGCGTATCGCAATACCCCGACCGCTTCTGGACCGAGTCGCAGTCGGACGCGACGTCTAATTACTTAGCCACCGGATCCGTAACCTTAGGCGCTCGCGTAGACCTTTAATTAATATAGAGCCTATGGCGTGGCGGCGCGGCCTAAACCGTCGCCGCGCCCGTTGACGCCGGAGGCCGGCGATCCTATGATAACGCCGACTTAGGCGGGAGAACCATGAACAAGAGCAATGACGATCGTTTCAGGGGCTTCAACTTCGCGCGCGTGAACCTGTTCCTTTTGGGTTTCATCGCGTTATTGCTCGCGGGGGCCGCGCTCAAGCTTACCTCCGACGTCGTACTGCCCTTCGTGGTCGCCGTACTCCTGACCTTCGTGCTTGAACCCTTCATCATCGCGCTGGAGCGCATTAAAATCCCGCGAAGCCTCGGGGCGATCGTCCTCGTCATACTGCTCGGAGCGGGCATATACGTCGTCGGCGCCATACTCTTCTCGAGCGTCCGCACGATACTCACGCTTTTCCCCCGGTACGAACTACGCTTCACTGAAATTTATCAAATGATCGCGGAGCTGCTCGAGCTGCCCTACGACGAGCACCTGTCGCTCTTCCAGAATCTTTGGGGGCAATCGACCCTGCGCGGCAGCGTGCAGAGCTTCGCGTTCGGCTTCTCCGAATCTTTTTTCGGCTTCCTCGCCGACACGGTCATGGTCGTGCTCTTCGTCGTGTTCCTACTCTTAGAGCTAGGTCATTTCCGCGAGCGCGTCGAGCTGGCCTTCGCCGGTAAACTGTCCGAGCGCATCCAAAAGATCATCGCGGCCACCATCGTGCAGGTAGCCCGTTACCTGACCGTTAAGTTCTTCGTGAGCCTGGCGACGGGCGTCCTCGTCACGGTAGGCCTCGGCCTCATCGGCGTCGACTTCCCGGTCGTCTGGGGCGTCATATCGTTTATCATGAATTTTATACCGAACATAGGCTCGATCGCCGCCGGAGGCGGCGTGACGCTCTTCGCGCTCGTTCAGTTCTGGCCTCAACCGGGCCCGATCATAGCCGCGGCGGCCCTGATGCTCGTCGTTAACTTCGCCATCGGTAACTTCATCGAGCCGCGGCTCCAGGGACAGAACTTAGGGCTTTCGCCCTTCGTGATCCTGGCCTCCTTGTTGGCCTGGGGCTGGCTATGGGGCTTCGCCGGCCTCGTGTTAGCCGTCCCGATGACGGTGATCGTTAAGATCGTCTGCGAGAACGTGCCCATCCTAGAGCCGGTCTCGATTATGCTGGGCTCATACAAGGCGGCGAAGCTTAAAGAAGTCGCCGCAGAGCACGAAGCGCGTGGATCGGGGGACGACGATTCTTCCGGCGCCGCTAACATTCGCGGTGGCGAGGTCGACCGCCCTTAACCTGAGCCTGAATAACGTCCGAGATCCCCTTCGAGGAGACTCATAATCATGTTCCCGAACGCGACGAGCTACGCGAAGCCGCTGCGGCCTGTTTTCGCGCCTCTAGGGATGGCGTCATCCCGGTAGAAAGCGACCTCCGCGACCATGCCTACCCCGAGCGTCGCGAGATGATCCGGCTCGCCGCGGTCAATATCCTTATGAAGCTGCACTCGCCCTGCCCCAATTGCCGATCGCCCGGCTTTTGGGTCGATGGCGTGGAACGCGGCCTACCCTTCACCCGCTGCGGGAGGCCGGGCGCCGAGCCCGCCGCGCAGATATAACGTCGCCGGGCCCCGGCGAGCGGGACCCGGCGCGTACGGTTCGCTACGAACCGAAGGGCGACGGAACGCTTAGATCAGGTGCTTCAGAACGAAGAAGAAGCCCACGACCCAAGTGACCACCGTGACGTCCTTGATCTTGCCGGTGATGGCCTTCAGGAAGATGTAGGCCAGGATACCGAAGACGAGGCCTTCGGCGATGCTGTAAGTCAACGGCATGAAAATCATGGTGATGAAGGCCGGTATCGCCTCGGTAAAGTCGCTGAGGTCGATATCCTTGACCGGGCTCAGCATGAAGAGGCCGACGAGGATCAGTGCGGGGGCGGTCGCCGCGCCGGGGACCAAGAGGAAGAGCGGCGAGAAGAACAGGGCTGCGCCGAAAAGGATGCCGGTGGTCAGGGCGGTGAGGCCCGTGCGGCCGCCTTCGGCCACGCCGGAGGCGCTCTCGATATAGGAGGTTACAGTGGAGGTGCCGAGGGCGGCGCCGGCGACGGTGCCGATGGCGTCGGCCAGGAGGGCCTGCTTGGCGCGCGGGATCGAACCGTCCTTGTTGATCAGGCCGGCCTGCGTGGTCACGCCGACGAGAGTACCGATCGTGTCGAAGATATCGACGAAAAGGAAGGTGAAGAGCACGACGACGAAGTCGAGCGTGAAGATCTTATCGAACTGGAAGGCGAAAAGGAGCGGGGCGTCGGGCGCCTTGACCGGGCTCCAACCCTGCGGGATCGAGGTGACGCCGAAGGGGATGCCGATGATCGTGGTGCCGATGATGCCGATGAGCAGGGCGCCCTTGACCTTGAGGGCCAAGAGCACGCCGGTGAGCACGAGGCCGATGAGGGCCACGAGGGCGGGGCCGCCGGTGACGTCGCCGAGGCCGACCAAGGTGGCGTCGTTATTGATGACGATGCCCGCGTTCTGGAGGCCGATGAAGGCGATGAAGAGGCCGATACCTACGGAGACGGCCTTCTTGATGTTAGCCGGGATGGACTTAACGATGGCCTCGCGGATGTTGAAGAAGGACATCAGTATGAAGATGATACCTTCGATGAAAACCGCGGTCAGAGCCAGCTGCCAGGAATAGCCCATGCCGAGCACGACGGCGAACGCGAAGAACGCGTTGAGGCCCATGCCGGGGGCCAGGGCGATCGGTAGATTGGCGATGAAGGCCATCACTACGGTCGCGATGAGCGAAGCCAGGGCGGTCGCGGTGAAGACGCCGCCCGCCGGCATGCCGGCCGCGGACAGGATGCCGGGATTGACCGCCAGGATGTAGGCCATGGTCATGAAGGTCGTGATGCCCGCCATCACCTCAGTCTTCACGTTGGTGTTGTGCGCTTTCAGTTTAAAAAGCTGTTCCACCTTGTATCCTCCTTGGATTGAACGTTGTGTGTTTGAATGCGACACTACCCTAAGCCCGCTTTTAAGAACGCGCAAGGACTTTTTTTAAGGGCGCTTCGCCGATCCGAGAGCTTCTTTCTATGAATGTACTCTATTTTAAAGTTTTATTTATCGATTTTATTTTTTTGATTTGACAGCCGGCCAAGTCATGATACAATGAGCGACGGTCCGCTCCGGGCCGATCACCATGCTCAGTAGCGACTATATCGACGTAGCGCGGGGGATGACGCCCGCGGATATTAACCTCGAACATTGCCGCGTCGTGGATTTTTTCCGCGGCGCGGTACTCGAAGACGCTACGGTCAGCATTTATCGCGGCTTCATCGTCGGTATAAACGACGGCTTATACGCCAAGGAGCGGCTCGATCTAGACGGGCGCTTCCTCTGCCCCGGCCTCGTCGACGCCCATGTCCATATTGAGTCGAGCCTCCTCTCGCCCGCCGAGTACGCTCGGCTCGTCACCCCTCGCGGGACCTCCGCCGTCGTGGCGGACCCGCACGAGATAGCCAACGTCCTCGGCTACGACGGCATCAACTGGATGCTCCGCGCCTCGGAAGGGATTCCCCTCGACGTCTATCTAACGGCCCCGTCCTGCGTGCCGGCTACAGGCTTCGATACCGCGGGAGCCGCGCTCTACGCCTCCGACCTCGCCCCCTTCGTTAAAGAAGGGCGAGTCCTGGGCCTCGGCGAGGTGATGAACTACCCCGGCGTCCTGGCGGGCGATCCGGGCTTGCTCGATAAAATCTCCCTCTTCTGGGAGGCCGGCAAAGCCGTCGACGGCCACGCGCCGGGCGTCGCCGGGAAGGATCTATCAGCCTACGCCCTCACCGGGATCAGGAGCGATCACGAGGCGACGACGCCCGAGGAAGCCCTGGAGAAGATAGGCAAGGGCATGTGGATCATGGCGCGCATGGGCTCGGGCTCGCGAGATCTCGAGGCCCTCATACCCGCGATGACTCCCGACGCCCGGCGGCGCATGATGCTCTGCACGGACGACCGCCATCCGAACGACATCCACGACGAAGGCCATATAGACGCCGCGATCCGGGCGCTCGTGGCCGGCGGGGTGCCTTGGATGGACGTCCTGCGCATGGCCAGCTATAACGCGGCCCAATACTACGGACTCCGCCGTAGCGGGGCCGTGGCCCCCGGTTATCGCGCGGACCTCGTCGCCTTCATCGACCCGGCCGAGTTCAAGGCCGATCGGGTATTCAAGGCCGGCACGCTCGTCGCCCGGGAAGGCAAGCCCCTACCCGCCTTCGACGGCTACGGCGCCGAGAGGCGCCTATATCCGGCGCTGCGCGACTCGGTCAACGTGAAATGGCTCGAGGAGAAGGACTTTAGGATCCCCGACGAAGGCGGCTCCGCCAGGATCATAGAGGCCCGCCCCGGCTCCATCATCACCGGCTCCTCGCTGGAACGCCCCGCGGTCGAGGGCGGCTACTGCCTAGCCGACCCGTCCAGGGACATAGCGAAGATCTTCGTCATCGAGCGCCATAACGGTTCGGGGAATATCGGCAAGGGTTTCATTCGCGGCCTAGGCCTACGCCGCGGCGCGGTGGGCTCCACGGTCAGCCACGATTCGCATAATATGATCATCGCCGGCGTCGACGACGCGTCGATTTTCAAGGCGGCCAGGCGCCTCAACGCCATGAAAGGCGGCTTCGTCATCGCTGTGGGTGACGAGATCATAGCCGAGCTGGCCTTGCCGGTGGCCGGATTAATGAGCGATAAAGGCGCGGACGAAGTCTTGAAGGCCTTGGCCGCTTTCGAGCGCTTCTTTAAGGACGAGGGCGTGCCGGGGGATTCCCCGCTCATGACCCTCTCGTTCATGGCCCTGCCGGTGATCCCCAGCCTTAAGATCACCGACCGCGGCCTCGTCGACGTGGAACGGTTCGAGATGGTCTCTTTATTTAGGAGCCCTTGATTGGCACCGGCCGAATCCGGCGGCGCCACCGGATACCCGCCCGCAAGCGTCTAGTCCAAGATTTCTCCTCGCGCGCCGCGGTATTTAAGCCCGGCCGCGTTTCGCAGACGTCGATAACTCGCTCGTCTACGACGCGACGCCTCGTTGCGCCGCGCTCCAGGATGCCTTACACTCTAACTCGCCGATTCTTCCGCTCAGTCGCTCACCGGTCCCGCTCAGCACCATGCTCTACCCCCCGCGCCGCGCTACGCGGAACGCACAAGGAACGCCCATGAAACGCATGATACGGTTTAGGTTAAATCGCGCGCTCTATGAAGAGGAGTTGCCCGACGAATCGCTGGCCTTGGACTTCATACGGAACGTCGCCGGTCTTAAGGGCACCAAGGAGGGCTGCCGAGAAGGCGACTGCGGCGCCTGCCTGGTCCTCTTAGGCGGCCGCGGCCCGGAAGGCGCCGTCGAATGGAAAGGCGTCACCTCCTGCACGCTCGGCCTAGGCGACTTGGACGGGCGACAGCTCATCACGATAGAGGGGCTGGCGGCCGACGGACTTACGCCGGTGATGGAGGCCATGCTCGACGAAGGCGCGAGCCAGTGCGGCTTCTGCTCTCCCGGCTTCATCCTCGCATTGACCGGCGCCCTTTTAACCGGCGAGCGCTTGGACGCGAGCTCAATCATGACGGCCGTAGAGGGCAACCTCTGCCGCTGCACCGGTTACGGGTCCATCCGAAGGGCTGCCGGGCGCCTGGCGCGCTCGTTCGCCGACCTGCCCGAGGGCCTGGCCGCGCGCCTGCCGATCCTCGTTGAGCGCCGCGTCCTCCCGGCGGCCCTCGCCGAGCTCATGCTCGATCTCCCCGAGCCGGCCGGCTTAGGCCAGGCGGCCTTCGCGGCGATCCACCCCGAGGATCCGTCCGTCGTCCACATTGGGGGCGGCACCGATTATTATGTACGCAACCCCGATCCCGAGCCCGACATGGCGCCTCGCTTCTCGGACCAGGCGCCCGAGGCGCGCGCCATACGGCGCGTCGAAGAGGGCGGCTCGGCTTGGATCGAGATCGGCGCGGCCGGTACGGCCGACGACTTCTTCGACTCGCCCCTGGTGCGCCAGCTCGCGGCGGGCATAGAACGCTATGCCGTAGAGATAGCCAGCCCGCCGATACGCGCCCGGGCCACCTTGGTCGGCAACATCGTAAACGCGAGCCCCATAGCCGATATGACCGCCATGCTCATCGCGCTCGGCGCACGCGTCATGATCGAGGGCGCGACCGGCGGCCAGATACGCTTCGTCGAACTCGATCGTTTCTATTTAGGATACAAGAAGCTCGACCTGCGCGCCGGCGAACGGATTGGAGCGCTCCGCGTCCCCGCCGAAACGCTCCGCTTCAGCTTCGAGAAGGCGGCCAAACGGGCACGGCTCGACATAGCCACGTTGAATACGGCTCTGGCCGTACGCATGGCGGCCGACGGCACGGTGGCCGCGGCGCGCTATGCCGCCGGCGGCGTGGCGCCCGTGCCGCTTAGGCTCGACCCGGCCGAGAAGCTCCTCGTCGGCCGTCGGCCGTCCGCCGACTTGGCCAGGGAGCTCGGCCGCCTGGCCTACGCCTCCGGCTCGCCCATAGGCGACGTCCGCGGCTCTTCTGAATATCGCAAGCGCCTCATGGAGCGCCTGGCCTGGGCCCATTGCATAAGGCTCTGGCCCGAACTGAAGCTTGAGGAGGAGCTCCTCGCATGATCGCTAAACGCAATCCCGACGCCGTCTTGAACGTGCTCGGCAGGACCCAATACGTGGATGACCTACCGGAGAACGCCGGCATGCTGCACGGCGCCGTCGTCCTCGCCCCCTCCGCCCACGGCCGCTTCTCCGGCCTGGACGCGGGAGCCGCCCTCGCCCTGGACCCGAGCGTCGTCTTCCTGACGAAGGACGACGTGCCGGGTAAAAATCAACTGGGCACGGCGGT
>CALKWG010000163.1 GCA_938004315.1 uncultured Spirochaetaceae bacterium | reverse complement strand
AGAGCCCCAATCCCCTGGACAACACTTGGGTGCATCCCGAGCGCTACGAGCTGGCTTCGGAGCTCCTACCGCTGGTCAAGGCCGGTTCCGACCCCGATAAGGCGCGCCGCGCCGAGCTCAAGGACAAGTACGGCGTGGGCGACGGCACTATCGACGACATACTCCTCGAGCTTAAGAAGCCTAACCGCGATCCGCGCGACGAGCTCCCAAAGCCCATCATGTCCCAGGGCGTCCTGGCCTTCGAGGACCTGAAAGAGGGCATGATGGTGACCGGTAAGGTGAAGAACGTGGTGGACTTCGGCGCTTTCGTGGACATCGGCATCAAGGAGAGCGCCCTCATCCACGTCTCCGAGCTGTCAGACCGCTACGTGAGCGACCCGATGGAGGTCCTGAAGGTCGGCGACGTGAAGGAATTCCGCATCCTGAACCTGGATATCGCGAGGCGCCGCATCGGGCTCTCGCTCAAGAGCGAGCGCCGGGACGGCGAACGCCGCGACGGCGGCCAGAACGCGGGCGCGGGCGCGGGCGGCCACAATTCGGGCGGCCAAGGCGGCAGGCGCGTCGTCGTCGTCAAGCGCGGCGAGGGCTCAGGGGGTGCCGCTCCGGCCGGCGGCTCAGGCGCGCGGGGCGGAGCGGGGCAAGGCGGCGGCTCCTACGGCCGCGGCGGCGACAGGCGTCCGGGCGGGCAGGGCGGCCGCGGGCCGGCCGAGGACGACGGCACCACCTATAACCCCTTCGCCGAGCTCCTCAAGAATAGGAAGTAAGCCATGGGCGGCGCGAATATCCTAGGCTTGGCCTTGAGCTACGCGGGGATCTTCGCGCTCATAGCCCTGGCCGGCGGCCTCCTCAAGGCGGGGGCCGTGCGGCCGGCGGCGTCCAGGAAGATCGTCCACATAGGCGTGTCCCACTGGTGGCTCCTCATGATGGCCACCATGGACCGCCTCTGGGTCGCGGCCTTGGGCCCCGTCACTTTCATTATCATTAACTGGCTGTCGCTCAAGCTTAGGCTCTTCAAGGCCATGGAAGACCCCGAGCCGAGCAAGAACTACGGCACGATTTACTTCCCGATCTCCCTCCTCGTCCTCGTGCTGGCCTCGTACGCCGGGCTCATGCCGCTCTGGGTCGGGGGCGTGGGCATCCTGATCATGGGCTGGGGTGACGGCCTGGCGGCCTTGGTCGGCGAGCGCTTCGGCAGCGTGAACGCGCGCATCTTCGGCTCGATGAAGAGCGTCGTCGGCGCCGCCGCCATGTTCGCCGCCAGCTTCATCGTTACCTTGGCCATGGGGCTTTGCTTCGACCCGGCGGCCGGATTTTTGACCCTGGCCCTGCGGGCCGCCGCGACCGCGGTCTTCGCCACGCTGGTTGAGCTCCTGACGCCCTTCGGCGTCGACAATATCACCGTGCCTATCCTGTCGGCCTTCTTCTACCGCTACGTAGCCATGAGCCCGGCGCTCGGGGGCGTCTTGGCGGCGGCCGCGGCCAACGCCGTCTTCGCCCTGGCCGGCTGGCTGGTGGGCGGCGTGGACGCAGGCGGCGCCCTGACGGGCCTGGCCGTGGGCACGGGCATCCTATCGGGGGCGGGCCTCCCGGCCTTCGCCCTCCTCGGAGCCTTCTTCTTTAGCTCGATCATACTCGGCCGCCTGGGGCGCGGCCGCCGGGACGAGGCCGCCCTGGTGGTAGAGAAGGGCGGGCGTCGCGACCCCCACCAGGTCTTGGCTAACGGCGGGGCGGCGGCCGTCGGCGCCCTGGCCTACGCCCTGACCCGACACCCCGGCGCCCTCTTAGCCTGTGGGGCGGCATTAGCCGAGGCCACGGCTGATACCTGGGCCAGCGAGCTCGGGGTTTTGTCGCGCAATCGGCCGCGCTCCATCCTGACCGGTCGGGAGCTCCCGGCTGGGGCCTCCGGCGGCGTAAGCTGGCTGGGCACCGCCGCTTCCCTGGCCGGGGCGCTTTTCATCGCGCTGATCTTCGCCCTGGGCTACCTGCCGCTGTTCGGGGCCGAGGGCGCGCTTAAGGCCGGGCTTTGGGTGGCCGCCGGCGGCTTCCTGGGGGCGCTCCTGGATTCCGCGCTCGGGGCCAGCATACAGGCGCAGTACGAGTGCGCCCTGACCGGCAGGCTTACCGAGCGGCCGAGCACGGCGGGCGCGGCCAACCTCCTGCGACGCGGCTTCCGCTGGGCCGGGAACGACGCGGTCAACCTGATAGCCAGCGCCTCGGCGGCCCTGGTAGCCGGGCTGCTCTGGCGCTGAGGACCATAGCTAGCGATCTAAAGCTAGCTCCGAATTTTTCTAATGTCTCTATGTATTTCTATCGTATGGTCTTTGCTCTCATCGAGCGCTTTCTTAAGCTCGCCCCGTTTCAGGCGTATTTCAGTCGCGACACCATCGAAAGGCGATGATGCGCCCGGCTCCGGAATTAAGCGGAACATACTGCCGTCGGCGCGTCTAATGATAACGGCCCCATCTTCCTTAGCTTTGTCAAGAATCGAGGCGAACGTTCTTCTTGCCTCAGAATAAGTTACGACTAGCATTTTATGTCTCCAATACAGAAACGCCGCGTTTTCGTGCGGTATTAGCCAGCCTCTGATCCAGAGTTAGTAATGGCAAAGCCATACGCTCCGCGCAGGTAATGAAATAGGCGTCGTACGCATAGATTTTTTCTTCGCCTGAAATGAGTAAGGCAGACGGGATCTCAGGTTCGATTAAGCGGATCGGAATTTTTGAGAATGCGTGGTACGCAGCTATCGAATCGGCGATCGTGAGGCTTCGTCTACGCATGAGGGCGCTTAAGGCGTTCCCGATTTCATAGACGATACTGCTCGGGGCGATGAGGGACTCGCCTATAGTCGATTCCACGACCGCCTCGCGCTCGGGCTCGTTAAGTAAGACGGCTAGTATCGCCGACGCGTCTATCACGATATCCATAGGTACAATTGTACAAGCGCATCATCCCTAGTTCAAGACCTATTCCGTCTTGAACTTCCCGAACTTGTCGCGGAGCTCGCCTACGACTTCGCTCAGCTGATGGGCCTCTTGTACCATCAGCTGCATGCTGGAGACGATCTCCTCCGAGCCCTGGGCCGCCTCGGCTATGCCCTGGGTGACGCGTTCGGAGACCTCCTTGATGCCCGACGAGGAGGAGACCATCTTGGCGGTGTCGGCGTGCACCTCGCGCGAGCCCTCGCGGATGCGCACGGTCACGTCGTTGATCTCGTTCATGGCGTCCAGGATCTGCTTGCCGCCCACGTTGAGCTCGGCCACCGCCTGCTCGATCTCGCTGAAGGCGTTCACCGTGCCGGAGACTTCGTGGGCGATGTTGTCGAAGGCTTCGGAGCTGCGCTCGACGTTCTGGCCGGTCTCCTTGACCGCCGTCGAGATGTCCTTGACCAGGGCGGCGATGCCCTTGCTCGACGCGGCGGCCGATTCGGCGAGCTTCCTGATCTCCTCGGCCACTACCGCGAAGCCGCGCCCGGCCTCGCCGGCGTGGGCCGCCTCGATGGCCGCGTTCATGGACAGGAGATTGGTCTGCGAGGCGATGCCGTTGATGGCGCTCGCCATCTCCTCCACCTGCCCGATGTAGCCGGCGACCGACTTGAAGGTGTTGGCCGTGTCGGCGATGGTCTCCTTGCTCTCGGCGGCGAGCGAGGCCAGGGCTATCGTGGTGTTCTTCTTGGACTGCGCGATGCCGTTCACGCTCCCGAGCGAGGCCATCATCTGGGTGATGGCCGAGGTGGACTCTTCGACCATGGCGGACTGGCTGATGATCTGTTGGTCCACCGCGCCGATGCTCCCGCCCACCGACTCGATCAGGCGCAGGTTCTCGTCGATGTTGCCGTCGAGGACCTCGATCTGCCGCTTGATCGAGGCCAGGTTGGCGCTGATCTCCTCGATGGACGACGAGGTCTCCTCGATAGACGAGGACATGGTCTCCTTGACCGAGGCGGTCACGTCGATGGCGTGCCGTACGTCGAGCATCAGGCTCCGTAGCTTCCCGATGAAGCCGTTGAAGCCGGCCGCGAGTCGGCCGATCTCGTCCTTGGTCAGGGTCGGGATGCTGACGGTAAGGTCGGCGTCGGCCTCGGCCAGGGCCTCGAGCCGGCTACCGACCTTCGTCAACGGCTTCACGATGAAGCGAGACGACACGGCGAAGATCAGTACCTGCGCCAGCATGAGGGCGAAGAAGAAGATGGCGATGGGCGGCAGTATGGTACGGATAAGCTCGTCGACCACGCTTCTCTTCTGGAACCTGACGAGGAGGGCCCAACGGGTGCCGGGTATGCGGAGCGCGCGCGCCAGGTACTCTTCGCCCCGGTAGCGGAGCTCGAGCGAGGCCGCGTCGCCCTCGACCAGACGGGCGGCCAGCTCGGCCGCCCGACCCTCGTCGTAGCCATAGGAAGCCAGGAGCTCGGTAAGCGGGCGCGGCTTGGCCGGGTCGAAGTAGTACTCCTCGCCTTCGCCCTGGTCCCAAAGCACGTATTTACCCTGGGTATCGTAGAAACTGATCACCACGCCGTAGGCGTCCATCTGACGCTTGATGAGCTCGATGATGGGCGTCAGGCGGTAGTTGAAGGCCGCCACGCCGATGGCCCTGCCGGCCGCGTCCTCTATGGCGCGCGCCGCCGTGATGACGATGATGGGCGTGGCGCTCTGCTCCGCCGAGACGCGCGGGTGGCTGATCACCGCCGTCCCCGGCCTGGCCATGGCGTCCTGGTAGTAGTCGCGCTGGCGTACGTCGAAACCCTGAGCCAGCTGCACGTCGCGGCCCAGGATCAAGCCCGACGAGCCCGAGCTGGCCACGTAGATAAGGTCGAGGCTGGAGCCGCGCGCCGCATAGTCCATGAACTCGCGCAGGGCCGGCATTTCAGCCAGGCCGCCGTAATCGTCGTTATCCAGGCCGGCCGGAACCTGGGGCATCTGGGCTACCACCCGCGCGGCCAAGGGCGAACCCGAGAGGACGCGCAGTACTTCCAGGCCCTTGGACAGCTCGAGGTAGACCGCGTCGCGTATATTGTCGGCGCGGGCGTCGAGCTTGACTTGGGCGTTCCGTAAGTCCTTGCCGTACTCCACGGCGAAGAGCATGGCCGCCAGGCCCGCCGTCAGGAGAAGGGGGCCGACGATGAGGAAGATGAATGCTTTGCTTCGTATGCTCGACTTCATAGGCGCGCTCCTGAGTTCCAGTATCAGAAATAGTTTAATCGCAACCGAGCCGAAGCGAAAGGGCGATTCGGCGATTCTGAAAGGGCGCCGGGGATGCGGAGCGAGCGCGGCGCGCTTGCGCGCCGCGCTTAAGGGCGCTACGCTCCAAGCATGAGCGATCGCAAGCGCAAGAAGGGCAGGCGGCCCATCGAACCCCTCTTCAAGAGCGTGGCCCCCGGCGTGCCCGGGCTCTCCGTCGACACGCCCGTGTACATCGGTGATAAGGCTCCGACCGAGGCCGCCTTCTCGCTCATCCAGTACGACCAGGCCCACTTATCCCAGGTAATCCCCGAGCATATCGAGGAGATCATGGCCATGCTGGAGGACGGCATGGTCAATTGGGTCAATATCAACGGCCTGGGGGACCAGGACGCCATTAAGCGCCTGGGCGGCTTCTTCCGCCTGGACGCCCTGACCGTCGAGGATATCCTCAACACCGAGCACCGGCCCAAGGTAGAGGACTTCGGCCACTACTTATTCATCATCACCAAGATGCTGACCCGCCGTCCCGACGACACCATCGAGTACGAGCAGGTGAGCCTCGTCCTTACGCGCGGCGCGGTCCTCACCATACAGGAGACGCCCGGCGACTGCTTCGGCCCGGTGCGCGAGCGCCTGCGGGGCGGGGTGGGGCGCCTACGGCGCATGCCGACGAGCTACCTGGCCTACGCCCTCCTCGACGTGATCGTGGACAACTACTTCTCGCTCCTCGAATGGCTCGGCGATCGCCTTGAAATATTAGAGGATACCGGCGCGGCCTCCGGACGCGACGCGCGGGAATTTATGGCCAGCCTGCAGGCGGCGAAGGGCGAGATGAACCGCATGCGACGCGTGGTCTGGCCGGTGCGCGAGACGGCCGCCGCGCTCTTGCACTCCGACTCCGAGCTCTTGGACGAACGCCTGGACCCCTTCTTCCGCGACCTGCATGAGAATACCGTCCAGGTGATCGAAGCCATCGAGAGCTACCGGGAGACGGCTTCGGGTATTCAGGAGGTCTTCTTATCCTCGCAGTCGACGCGTATGAACGAGGTCATGAAGGTCCTGACCATCATCTCGACGATCTTCATCCCCCTAACCTTCATCGTCGGCGTCTACGGCATGAATTTCGTCCATATGCCCGAGCTCGAGCTGCCTTGGGCCTATCCGGCTACCTGGGGCCTCATGGGGCTCATCGCCGTAGGGATGCTGATCTTCTTCAAGCGCAAGAAGTGGATCTGAGCCGTCGGGCGTATCGCTAATAACTCCAAAAATATCCAATCCTTCCTATATATACATATCTATCTTGACGCGGCGGGGGGAGCGCGTTAGGATAGCTGCGTCCTGCGTCGATAGGCCGCCGCTTGAAACCCCTTCGAACCCCGCATCGGCCGACGCCAGGGCAATCTGGAGTATTCCGAACGGCTCGCGACTTCCGGTATCGCCGGTCGAGGCGGGCCTCCCCGTTCGCGACCCCACGCCCGGACGTTCCTTCCGTGAACGCGCGGAAGACGACGGAAAAAGGAGCAGCATCTCCCATGTCCACCAAAACCTTCAGGGGCGGAGCCCATCCGCCCGAGCGGAAGCACCGTACCGAGGAGCTCCCGATCGAGTATTTGACCCAGGTCAAAGAGGTCGTCATCCCGGTTAACCAGCATTTCGGGGCGCCCATCCAGCCGCTCGTCAAAGCGGGCGATCAGGTGAAGCGCGGCCAGAAGATAGCCGACGCCGAGGGGCGTATGACCGTACCGGTCCACGCCTCGATAGCCGGGGTCGTGAAGAAGATCGAGCCGCGCCTTCAGTCCAACAATCTGGAGGGCTTGGCCGTCGTCATCGAGGCGGACGGCTCGGGCGCGGAGGACTTCATGCCGCCCCTGGACGGCTTCTCCTGCGGCAAGGACGAGGCCCTGGCCCGCATACGCGAGGCGGGCATCATCGGCATGGGCGGCGCGGGCTTCCCCGCGCACGTGAAGCTGGCCCCCCCGCCGAACAAGCCCATAGACCTGGTGATCGCGAACGCCGCCGAGTGCGAGCCTTACCTGACCATCGACGAGCGCATGATGGCCGAGAAGCCGACCGACCTGGTCGAGGGCATGGCCATCGTCATGCGCGTCCTGGGCGTGGCCAAGGGCGTGATCGGCCTTGAGGATAATAAGGCCCACCATCTGGACGCGCTTGAGGCGGCGATCAAGGCCGCCGCCCGCGGCGCCGATATTACGGTCCAGCTCCTGAAGACCAAGTACCCCCAGGGCGGCGAGAAGATGCTGATCACCGCGCTGACCGGCAAGGAAGTCCCCTCCGGCGGCCTGCCTATGGACGTGGGCTGCGTCGTCCAGAACGTCGGCACCTTCTGCGCCATCGCCGAGGCCTTCCGCCTGGGTAAGCCCCTGATCGACCGCGGCTTTACCGTCTCGGGCGGCGCCTGCAAGACGCCCAAGAACCTCGTGGTCCCCGTGGGTACCGTGGTATCGGCACTGGTCCCCGAGCATATCCAGCTTGACGAGGAGGCCGTGCGCCGCGTGATCTACGGCGGCCCCATGATGGGTCCCTCGCTCCCGAGCTGGGCCGTGCCCGTGCAGAAGAACACCTCCGGCGTCCTTTTCCTGGACGCCTCGGAGGCCAAGGTCTACGCCGAGGGCCCCTGCCTGCGCTGCGGCCGCTGTATGAAGGCTTGCTCCTGCCGCCTATCCCCGGCCCTCTTGAACGTGTCGATCAAGGCGAATGACCTAGCCGAGGCCGAGGAGATCGGCCTCCTCGATTGCATCGAATGCGGCACCTGCAGCTTCGTCTGCCCGTCCCACATCCAGCTCGTGCAGCGCTTCCGCGTCGGGAAGCAGCTCCTACGCGCCAAGAAGCAGAAGGAGGCCCAGCGTGCCGGCAAATAACCTGCTCCTCTCCTCCAGCCCCAACGCCTTCACCGGGGTCGACTCCCGGAAGATCATGATGGCGGTGGTCATCGCGCTCCTGCCGACGACGGTCTACGGCGTGGTGCTCTACGGCGTCCCGGCGCTCCTGGTGATCCTCACCTCGGTCGCTTCCGCCGTGGCCGCCGAGGCCGCCTTCCGCGCCCTCATCAAGCAGGACGTCCGCGTGGGCGACCTGTCGGCCGTGGTGACCGGCCTCCTCGTCGCGCTGATTTCCCCGCCCTCGCTGCCTCTGTGGATGGCGGCCCTGGGCTCGGTCGCGGCCATCATCTTCGCCAAGGAATTCTTCGGAGGCCTGGGGGCCAACCCCTTCAACCCGGCGCTCATAGGCCGCGCGATCCTGCTCATGAGCTTCCCCGCCGCCATGACCACCTGGCACGCCCCCTTCGGGGCCCTGACCGACGCCACGACCGCGGCCACTCCCTTGAACGTGGTCAAGATGGGCGGGAGCGTCGCGGACGTGGGCATGCAAATCGCCGGCTCGAGCGATTACGGCACGCTCCTATGGACCCTGTTCGTGGGTAACCGCTCCGGCTGCATCGGCGAAAGCTCGATACTCCTGATTTTAGTGGGCTTCGCCTTCCTCCTGGCCCTGCGCGTGGTCAATTGGGTGACGCCCCTGGCCATGGTCGGCACGACCTTCGTCCTCTCCTGGCTCCTCGGCATGGACCCGGTATTCGGCGTGCTCTCCGGCGGCGTGGTCTTCGGCGCCGTCTTCATGGCCACCGACTACGCCTCCAGCCCCATCACCCCCATGGGTAAGCTTATCTTCGGCGCCGGGGCCGGCGCCATCACCGCGGTGATACGCCGCTTCGGCGGCTTCCCCGAGGGCGTGACCTACGGCATCCTCCTTATGAACGCCGTGGCGCCCTTCCTGGACAAGCTGCGCGTGAAGAAATACGGCTACGTGCCCGCCCCCAAGCCGGCCAAGCCCGCCAAGGAGGCCGGTAAATGAAGAAGGACATCCTGAAGCTCGGCCTGGCCCTGGCCCTCTTCGCCGCCGGCGCCTGCGTCGCGTTGGCCATGGTCTATTCAGTCACCAAGCCGACGATCGAGGGCCACGAGGCCCGCAACCTAGAGGCCTCCCTTAAGGAGATCTTCCCCGAGGCCGACGCCTTCGAATCGCTGAACGGCGCCCTATCCTCCGGCAGCGCCGGCGTGACCGTCACCGGCGCCTGGAAGGCGAGCAAGGGCGGCGCTACGCTCGGCCTAGCCATCCGCACCCTGGGCAAGAGCTACGGCGGCGACGCCGCCATGCTCGTGGGCGTGCGCACGGACCGCCGGCTGTCCGGCGTACGCATCCTGACCCTCTCCGATACCCCCGGCCTGGGCGCTAACGCCACGAGCCCGACCTACTTCGTGGAGAAGGCCAGCAAGACCACCTTCCCCGGGCAGTTCAAGGACAAGCCCGTAAGCGACCCCTTCGAGGTGAAGAACGACGTGTCGGCCATCACCGCGAGCACCATAACCAGCAAGGCCCTGACCGACATGGCCAAGGCCGCCGCTCAGGCGGGCGCGGCCTGGCTTGAGAAGGCCGCGGCGGGAGGAATGTGATGCAGAGGCTCTGGAAAATCTTCTCTAAGGGTATCGTCTACGAGAACCCGCTCCTCATGCTCATGATCGGCCTCTGCTCCGCCGTGGCCGTCACGAGCAGCGTGGCCAACGCCGTCGGGATGGGCGGCGCCATGACCTTCGTCATCGTGTTCGCCGAGCTCGTGATCTCGCTCTTCAGGAAGCTCATACCCAACGACGCGCGCATCCCGATCTTCATCATCGTGATCGCGGCCTTCACCACCATCATCGACCTATCCATGAAGGCCTACCTCCCCGAGCTGTCCAAATCCTTGGGCGTGTTCATCCCGCTCATCGTGGTGAACTGCATCATCATGGGCCGCGTCGAGGCCTTCGCCAGCAAGGAGAAGCCCCTGGACGCCGTCGTGGACGCGTTGGGCATGGGCGTTGGCTATACCTGGGTGCTTATCGGCATCGCGGCCTTCCGCGAGCTCCTAGGCAACGGTACCCTCTTCGCCGCCCAGGTGATGCCCGAGGCCTTCCAGCCCATCCTGTTCTTCACCCTGCCGCCCGGCGGCTTCATGGTGTTCGCCCTGTTCATCTCGTTCAATATCTGGCTGAAGAAGGCCATGGAGCGGCGCGCCGCCGCCCCGGCTAAGGAGGCGGCATGAACGTCATAGGCATCTTCCTCGCGGCCTCGCTCACCGACAACGTCCTCCTCATGCGCTTCTTGGGGCTCTGCCCCTTCATAGGCATGAGCGCGGACGTGAACAAGTCCGTGGGCATGGGCCTGGCCGTCACCTTCGTCATGGTCATGGCTACCGCGGTCACCTGGCCGCTCTACCACTTCCTGCTCGTGCCGCTCGAGCTGACCTTCCTGCAGATCCTGGTGTTCATCCTGGTCATCGCCAGCCTCGTGCAGCTGGTGGAGTTCTTCTTAAAGAAGAACGTGCCCTCGCTCTACGCGTCCATGGGCATCTACCTGCCGCTCATCACCACCAACTGCGCCATCCTGGCCGTGACCTTCGATAACATCAGCAAGGGCTACGGCCTCCTCGAGTCCGTCGTCTACGCCGTCGGCGTGGCCTTCGGATTCCTCGTGGCCATGGTGCTCATGGCCGGCATCCGCAGCCGACTGCGCACCGCGCCGGTGCCCAAGTTCCTCGAGGGCACGCCCATACTCTTCGCCGCCACCAGCCTCTTGGCCACGGCCTTCATGGGCTTCTCCGGCCTCATAAAGTAAGGGGGATAGCCCGATGAACGTGGTACTGATAACCCTGGGATTCTCCGCCATCTTGGCCTTCGCCATCGGCGTGACCCTGGGCTGGTTCAAGGAGAAATTCAAGGTCGAGCGCGACCCCAAGGTCGACGCCGTGCGCGAGGCCCTGCCCAGCGTCAACTGCGGCGCCTGCGGCTACCCCGGCTGCGACGGCTACGCCGAGGCCGTGGCCGCCGGCGACGCCCCGGTCAATAAGTGCGCCCCCGGCGGCAAGTCCGTCGTGGACGCCTTGGCGGCCCTCATGGGCGTCAACGCCGCCGGCGAGGATGCCGTCGCCGTGCTCCTCTGCCAGGGCGTCAAGGACAAGGCCCCGGCCAAGGGCGAATACGTGGGCGTCAAGACCTGCCGCGCCGCCAAGCTCTCCGCCGGCGGCACCAAGCTCTGCGCCTACGGCTGCCTAGGCTACGGCGACTGCACCCTGGTCTGCCAATTCGACGCCCTGCACATGGGCGAGGACGGCCTACCCCACGTGGACTACGCCAAGTGCACCGGCTGCGGCCTCTGCGCCCAGGAATGCCCGCAGGCCATCTTCTCCATGGTCCCGCGCGCCCGCCTGGGCTCCGTGGTCGTCTGCTCCAACCGCCACCCGATCAAGGCCAGCGTCATCAAGACCTGCAAGGTCGGCTGCATCAAATGCGAGGCCTGCGTCCGCGCCTGCCCCGAGCAGTGCATCAGCATGGTGAACGGCATCCCGGTCACCGACTACGCTAAGTGCACCTCCTGCGGGATCTGCGTCCAGAAATGCCCCACGAAGGTCTACAAGCTCTTACAGACCGATATCCGCGGCGAGAAGTCCAAGGCGGAGGCCGTCACCGCTTAAGCGCCGAGCGGGCTTTCCCGCCTCCTAAATTAACAGCCCCGGCCGCCGAGCCGGGGCTTTTGCTTTCCCACCTCCGCGGCATTACCCTTGAGGCACGTTCCGCAAGGAGGAGCCTATGCAGGCCAAGAGCCGCGGCCGAGCCGCCGCCGTCGTAACCGTCCTTTCCTTCATCGTCATGGTGGCCCTGAACGGCCTGGCTAACGCCCTGCCCTTGAACGGCGTGACCACCGGGGTCCTGTCCGACGAGATTCCCAATCTCTTCGTGCCAGCCGGGCTCACCTTCGCCGTTTGGGGCCTGATCTACGCCCTGCTCCTAGGCTACGCGGTGGCGGTTTTATCGGCCGCCTTCGGCAAGGGAAACAGCCCTCGTTGGGCGGCCGCGGACGGCTGGATCTTCTCGGCCAACGCGATCCTCAACGCCGCCTGGATCGTGGCCTGGCATTGGCGGCTCGTCGGGCTCTCCCTGGC
>CALKWG010000162.1 GCA_938004315.1 uncultured Spirochaetaceae bacterium | reverse complement strand
ATCGTATTCGGTGACTGGAGTTCAGACGTGTGCTCTTCCGATCTTCGAGCGCGAGACGCTCATCCTCGGTTCCGGCCATATAGCGATAAGAAGCGCCGTCCAGAGCGAAGGCGGGCGGCGCGCTCGGCCCTTCGGGAGTCGGGGCCGCCTCCGTCTCGGATGCCTCGTCGGCCCCTTTCGTCGGCGCGGGCTTGAATCCCGCGGCGACGACCCGCGAGGCCAAGGCCGCCGATTCTTCCCCGGGAAGCGGCGCTAAGCCTAAGGCTCTCGCCAGGACGGCGGCCTCGGGAAGCCCCAAGCCCAGCGATGCCAGGTCGGGCGACGCGAAGAGTCCGGCGGGCGGGCCGTCATAGACGAGGCGACCCCGGCTTAAGACGAGCGCGCGCTGGGCGCGCGCGGCCTCGCTCATATCGTGGGTAATATGCAGGATCGCCGCGCCGCCGGCGACGAGCTCGTCCATCAGGCGGAGTATCTCCTCGCGTCCGGCGGGGTCGATCATCGCCGTCGCCTCGTCGAACACGAGGCAAGCCGGCGCCATGGCCAAGGCGCCGGCGACGGCGAGGCGCTGCTGCTGCCCTGAGGAGAGGAAGCGCGGGGACGCATAACGAAGCTCCCAAAGGCCGACGCGCTCCAGGGCCGCGCGCACGCGGGGGCGCATATCTTCCGGGGAAGTACCGAGGTTCTCAAGGCCGAAGGCCACGTCCTCCTCGACGACGGAGGCTACGATCTGATCGGGAGGCGATTGGAATACCAGTGAAAGGGCGCGCCTCGTCAGGCGGCGCCCCTTAGGGTCGGACGGGTCATGACCCGCTACGCTCACGCTACGCGGCGGCGGCGTAAGGAGGCCGTTCAGGCAACGGGCCAGGGTGCTCTTACCCGAACCGTTGGCGCCGACCACCGCCAGGTACTCGCCGGCCTCGACGGAGAACGAGACGCCGTCTAAGGCCGGAGCGGCGGCATGGGGGTAGCTATAGCGTAAGCCGGAAACTTCGATGAGGGGCACTGTTCACCTCGCGTCTCGGTCCGTTCGCCGGATCCAAGCGCTCGAATTCAAGGTACGCCTGGGCGGGGGCGTTGTCAAGCCGCGGGCGGACCGCGGGCGACGAGGGGCGACCCTTAGCGGCTCGACTTTACGTGGACCTCGCCGTCGGGCTATAACCCTGCCTATGCCCTGCCGCCTTTGCTCCGAAGCCGTCGCTCCCCTCGCCTCCGAGCCTCCGCTGGACGGCTACGAACGCTGCGAGAGCTGCGGCTACGTGCAGCTACGGCGTGAGCTCCTACCGACGCCGGAGGCCGAACGGGCGCGCTACCTGTTGCACCGCAACGATCCGGCCGAACCCGGCTACCGAGCATGGCTCGGCGCCTTCATGGACGCGTTCGAGCCCTACCTCCGCGCGGGCGTCGAGATCTTAGATTTCGGTAGCGGCCCCGTCCCCGCCCTCGGGAGCGTAGCCGCCGAACGAGGCTACGGTTACGCGCCTTACGACCCCTTCTTCGCCCCCGATGGCGACTGGCGGTCGCGGGCGTGGGAGGCGATAGCCGTCCACGAGGTAGCCGAACATTTGGCGGAGCCGGCCGCGGCCTTCGCCGAGCTGGCGGCGGCCTTGGCTCCCGGGGGCGTCCTAGCCCTGCGCACGCGCTACCAACCCGAAGGCCTGGAGGGCTTCGCCAGCTGGCGCTACAGGCAGGACTCGACGCACGTGGGCTTCTTCAGCTCCGATTGCCTCGGCCGCGCCATGAACCGGCTCGGCCTGATCAGGCTCTACGACGACGGCCGCGAGATCGCTATCTATCGTCGGGAGGGATCTCGAGCCTGACGCGGCAACCGACACCGCCGCTCCCCGACTCGCTTCGGAGCGTCCCGCCCAGCTGGGCCGCCAGGGCTTCGACGAGCGCCAGGCCCAAGCCCCGCGCCGAGGCGGACGCCGTGGGCCAATCCAAGCCGGGGCCGCCGTCCTCGACGACGAGCGAGAGGGCGCCGCGTACGCCGCTCTCGGCCAGCAGCTTGACCCGGGCGCGGCCTTCGGAGCGGCCGTGCTCGACGGCGTTGGCGACGAGCTCGCCTACGATGAGCGACAGGGGAGCGGCCCGCTCCACCCTAAGCTCGGCGTCGTCGACCTCGAGCTCGAGCTCGTCGCGGGAGGCCTCGCCTAAGGCGTCGAAGACCTGCCTGGCCACGCCGTCGACGCAGTCGCGCAAGCCCGCCAGGGAGTAGTCGGCGCGTTTATAGAGCGAGTCGTGCACGATGGCCAGGCTCTCGACGCGGCGGGACGAGTCGGCCAAGACCGCTCGGGCCGCCGGGAAGGCGTCGGCCTGCATATCGAGGAGGCTATCGATGAGCGCCAGGGTATTGCGGACGCGGTGCTGGATCTCGCGTAGGAGATAATCCTTGGCCTTGACCGCGTTGCGTAGGACGCCTTCGGTCTGGACGAGCTCGGTCAGGTCAACGGCGCTCAAGTATACGAAGCGCAGGTCATCCTCGTGCCCGGGCGCCGCGGTCCAATGCATACGCAGGTAGCGATTCTTTCCGCCGGGGGTAACGCCCAAGATATCGACCGAGAAGCGGCGCTGGCCGCGGGCTATGCGCACGAGCTCCTCGAGGAAGGGGCCGTACGACTCCTCGCCGAAGCCCACCTCGAGGTCGCCGCAGAGCTCCTCGGGATCGGCTACCTCGAAGAGCTCCGCCGCGGCGCGGTTGGCGGAGAGTATGCGGACTTCCTTGGCCAGGACGCGGGCCTCCTCAGGCCGTTTCCTGAGCCAGCGGGCGACGTCCGGGACGCCACCCGCGGCGAGGGCTCGGAAACGCGCGGCCACGCCGCCGAAGTCCTCCACCCACATAGGGGTCTGGCTGTCCTGGAACCAGTCGTACCAACGCGAGCCGAGCTCCCGCTTATCGGCCTCGCTTAAGCCCTCTGAACGCGGGGCGAAGGGCGGATGGGGGCCTTTACTCGGCATGATTCGGACGACCTTTCCGGCGGGCATGCGCCGAGACCCATTATAGCCTGAAAGGCGCCGCGCGTCTGCGCTCGGCGCGTCCCCCGTCGGCGGGGGGCTAGATCGTGTAGCGCGCCACCGTCTCGTCCAAGGCCTCGATGGCGTGGAAGGTT
>CALKWG010000161.1 GCA_938004315.1 uncultured Spirochaetaceae bacterium | reverse complement strand
ATCGTATTCGGTGACTGGAGTTCAGACGTGTGCTCTTCCGATCTCCCGCTCCATGGAGCCCCTGCGTAGCTCGGCCGCCTTCCTTAACCTCATGGCCTCGGTGGAGATGCCGCTCTTAGGCATCCTGGTCGGCCTCGTCTTCACCATGGTGGTGCAGTCGTCCGGCGCGACCACGGGCCTGGTGATAGCCATGGCCATCTCGGGGACGATCAACCTGGCCCAGGCGGTGCCGATCAACCTGGGCGCCTCCATCGGCACCTGCGTCACCGCCATCATCGGGAGCATGAGCCTCAACCGCGAGGCCAAGCGCTGCGCCTATATACACGTCGTCTTCCAAACCATGGGCGTGGCCGTGGCGTACGCGCTCCTTATGGTCCCCTTCGGCGGCGATAGACTGTACCTCTTCATGGCCAGGGAGATCTCGGCTTTCTTCTCCGGCGGTCAGGTGAACCTGCCTCGCGAGATAGCCATGGCGCACACGCTCATGCCCGTCTTGAACCATATCCTCGTGATCCCGCTCCTGCCCCTGATCGTAAAGGCCTTCGACCGGGTCATGCCTCCCGAGCCGCCCAAGGAGAGCTTCGGGCCGGCTTACCTGAGCGAGGCCATGCTCTCCGAGCCATCGGTGGCGTTGTTCCAGGTGAAGAAGGAAATACTCCGCATGCAGCCCATCATCGAGCACATGCTCGACGGCGGCATCCGGATGTTCTCTACCTGGAAGCCCGGGGACGGCAAGGCGATACGGGGAGAGGACAAGCAGATCGATACGCTGCGCACGGAGATCGTGCGCTACCTGACCAAAGTGGCTAGGAACCCGCTCTCGGCTTCGGACGGCAGGCGCCAGGTGGCCTACCTCTTCGTATCGAGCGAGCTTGAGAACCTGGCGGACGTGATCGACGGCAATATACGCGACCGTGCGAAAAAGCTGATAGGAAATAACTTAAAGCTTTCCGAGGAAGGGCTCGCGGACATCCAGGAGCTGGCCGCCGTGGTGACGGCGAACTTCAAGGCGGTGATGAAGGCCTTCGACGAGGAGGACGCCGCGGCGGCGCGCGCCGTGCTGGCCGACGCCGAGGCCTCCTGGGAGCTGCAGAAGGAGCTCAGGCGCAAGCATTTCATGCGCCTGAACGCCGGCGTGCAGCCGTCCATCGAGACGACCGAGATCCATATGGACCTCTTGAACCACCTGCACCGCGTGAACCGCCACGTGTACCACGTGGCTCAGGCCGTCCTAGAGCTGGCCGGCGAAGAGCTGCCCGAGGGCGATAGGCTGTCCCTTTAAGCCCTCGGATCGAGGGAGGTCGGCGAGCGTTTCGCCATGATCAGCTTGGCGACGCCCTGGACGTAATCGGGGACCGTGCCGAGCAGCATGATGATGAAGACGTCGGGCAGCACGGAGGGTAGCATGGCCAGGGTAGGCCAGAGATTGAAGCGGTAGCCGTAGAAGCCCTTGACCTGAACGAGGACGAAGGCCGTTATGGCCGTCGGGATCGCGAACGAGAGGGCTATGTCCAGGGCGCGTTTGGCGCGGCTCATGGCCGCCGCTCGGCGTCGCCAGCTCCGTAGCCTAGAGAGCCCACGGGCTTGGAAGGCGGCCAAGGCGAGCGCCAGCGCGCCTAGGACATGGCCCATGACGCGGGTCGACCAGCCTTGGCCTAGCGGGGGCGGGGTCCTGCCCCGGGCGAACGCCTCGACGGTCTTGCTCAGCTGGCCCGCTGAGATAAAGTGGTCGAACTGATGCCCTTGGTTCACGAGCATGACGAAGGCGCGGCCTTCCCGCGGGTAGAGATTCACGTCCGTCCTGAAGGTCTCGTTGGCGCCGCCATGCAGCACGGTCGCGCCGCCGTCGTATATGAACCAACCAAAGCCATAGTGACCCGGGCCGGGCGTGAAGATCATATGCGCCGTCTCAGGCGAGACGAGCCCCTCGGCGCCGTTGAGCATAGCGCGGGCGTAGCGGGCCATGTCCTCGAGCGTGGAGACGATATAGCCGGCGCCGACGGCGTAGGCGGGGACCTTCTGCCGCAGGGGCCTGTTGAAGCCGAACAAGCGCGAATAACCTTGGGCCAGGCCATGGGCCTCCTCCGGCTCGGCCGTGGTGTCGAGCATACCTAAGGGCGTGAAGATATGATCGCGTAGGTACTCGGCGTAGGATTGGCCGCTCACGAGCTCGACGAGGTAGCTAAGGACGGTATAGCCCAGGTTAAAGTACTGGTGACGCTCCCCGACAGGCGCGCTTAGCCTGGCCATGCGTAGGGAGCGAACGGCTTGTTCGAGCGTTGCGCTTCGAGGGAGGATAAGCGGGAAGCCCGCGTCGGATAGGCCGCTTATATGATACATCAGGTGTCGCGTCGTAATGGCCTGCGAGGCCGCCTCGTCGGCGACGGCGAACCAGGGGATGTAACGGCGGACCGGCGCGTCGAGGTCTAGCTTGCCCGCCTCCGCCAGCTGGGCAATGGCCAGGGCGGTGAAGGATTTACTCTGAGAGCCTATGAACATGCGCGTGCTCGGCGTCATGGGGCGCCCGTTCCCCGCCGACCCATAGCTTTGAAGGTAGCGTACGCCGTCCCGATCGATGATGACCAGCGATAGGCCCGGGAGCGCGTGCTTGCGCATCTGGGCGGCGATCGCCTCGTCCAGGGCGGGGAACGGCCCTACGGTCCGGGCTTGGGCGTCCGCGAATACAGCGGCGCCGAGACAGAGCGCGCCTGCTATGACGAGCGCTATGAATTTTTTATACGGCATAATGAATCCTCGCTAGTGCGGCGATATTACCGATGGTAACATGTCTTTGTCAACGCGCGCGGGAAGAAGCTACGGGGGGCCGCGAGACCCCGGAGCCGCCCCCCGGGGCGGCGAGGAGGCTCGCGGCGGGGGCCGCGTCTGATACGAGGCGGCCGGTCGAGGCTCGCGTGGCGGCCCCCAAAAAAGTCGCGACCGGCGAGCCATAGGAAGGGCAAGCCGGTCGCCTATATAGCGAAAGCGGCGTCGGCTAGAGCGCGGGCCGCGGGTCATGGATGGAATAGCCGTTCGCATTACGCATGGCGGCCTCCTTCCTTGATCATAGCCCGATCATACGCCCGGCCACGGCGATTTGACAAGCTCCGGTCGATCTTACATGCTCTAGCTATACCGTTCGTCGAGGGCTGGCATGTATAAACAAGTTGAAAATGTCGAGCGCGGCGCGTTTCCTAGACCTATCGCGGCCTCGTATTGGGTGGTGGAAGGCTGGCTCTTAGCTTCGGAGTACCCCGGGGACAAGCGCGAGGAGATAGCCCGGCAGAAGCTGGCGGCATTCATAGAGGCGGGTATCGCGAGCTTCATAGACCTCACCTTTCCGGACGAGGGACTCAAGCCGTACGCCGACGCGTTGGCCGAGCTATCCGGGGGGCGGGTCAGGCGGATCTCTCTACCTATCGTGGATATGAAAACGCCGTCGACCGCCTTGCTCGCTTCTATCTTAGACGCGATCGACGCGGAGTTGGCCGCGGGAAGGGCTAGCTGCGTGCATTGCTACGGCGGCATAGGCCGGACCGGTACGGTTATAGGCGCTTGGCTTAAGCGGCGCTTCGCCGCGAGCGAAGGACGGACCCTGATAAGCGTCGTGGACGAGGACGGGCGCTTCGCGGGCAGGCGGCGCTTAGGCTTGGCCGAACTGTGGCGCATGAATCCGAAATCGGCTATCTACCGCTATTCACCCCAGACGCCCGAGCAGCGCGCCATGGTCAAGGCTTGGCCCTGGGGCGACGAGGCCCGAGCTTGGCCGGACGGCGGCCCCTCTGAAGGGACGGTGGACGGGACGGCGGACGGACGCCTCGGGCGGGCGCGCGGCGCCTTGCTCGGGCAGCTGGCCGGCGACTCCTTAGGCAGCCTCGTTGAGTTCAAGAGCCCCGCCGAGATAGAGGCGGCCTATCCGGGCGGGCCGCGCGAGCTTATCGACGGCGAAACCTTCGATACCCTGGCGGGCCAGCCGACCGACGACTCGGAATTGGCCCTGCTCCTGGCCCGGAGCCTGGTCGAGCGCGGGGCCTACGAGCGGGAAGACGTTCTTGCGCGCTATCGATGGTGGCTCGACTCAGGGCCCTTCGACTGCGGCGTGATGATACGCGAGGCGCTCGGCGGCCGCTTAAATCCGGCGAGCCAGGCCAACGGGGCGCTCATGCGCGTTTGCCCCATAGGCGTCCTCGGCTCGCGCCTAGCGGCGAGCGTTACGGCGGCCTGGGCGAGAACCGACGCCGCGCTCACGCACCCGCATCCGGTTTGCCTGGAGGCTAACGCGCTCTTCGCCGCGGCCGTGGCGGCGGCCGTGAAGGACGGTCTATCGCCTGCGGCGCTGTATGAGAAGATGCTTTCATGGGCCAGGGATTGGCAGGTGCCCAAGGAGCTCATGGAGGCGCTCACGGCGGCCGCATCCGCGCCGCCGCGGGAGTTCATGCGGCAGCAGGGCTGGGTCTTGATAGCCTTTCAGAACGCGGTCTACCAGCTTTTGCACGCCGACGGCCCGGAGGACGGCATCGTCGATACGGTCAGGCGCGGCGGCGATACGGATACGAACGCCGCCGTCGCCGGCGCCCTGCTCGGCGCGGTCTACGGCCAGGCGTCGATCCCCAAGCGCTGGTCCGCCGCCATCCTCGCCTGCCGCCCGGAGGCGGGCCGACCAGGCGTGCGGCGCCCCCGGCCGCCCGAGCTCTGGCCGGGCGACGCGCTCAAGCTGGCGGAGCCTTTGGCTGGGATCCAATAAAGTGCTGTCATATAATATGATATATTTATATCACTAATATGGAGTTTGGGCGAAAGTTGCTTTTTTGACCCTATATACTGCAAGATCATGTTAGGATATGGAATGGCGGAATCGTATCAGAATAAGCAGTTGGCTATTTGCTTTTTGGGTTCTGAGCAAGATTCGGAGCGTATGGAGGCTTTCGTATCTGAGCTGGAACGATTGGTAGAGGCTCCTATACAAGAAGCGTTCTGTTTCATCGGTCATGGACGTAGTATGAGCTTGCCGGATAGTTTTGAGCGAAGAAGTCCAAATGGTAAGGGTAGGATACTTTGTAGGTCATTCGATTTAAGTTCATCGTTCGAGATGCCTCATCATGATCTATGGGATCTCATTGACCGTGAAGTATTAACGATATTGACAGGATTGCGTGGGAATACCTTACACATCGACGCCTACTCTACGGATGCTCATCTCCATGCCGTTTTGGTGATGATGCAATACGCAGGACGTTTCCCGAACCCCGCCATTCTTTGGTATCAAGCTAAGACTCCTTCAGGAGTTCATCGCTTGACGAGCATCAAACTGCCTATCCGCTCTCTGGACTTACGAATTCGGAGAGATAAGGGTATTTCTTCGAAGGCGGTGTACGATCTTGCATCGGTCCGCTCTGAAGCGCTACGGGCCTGTTTAAACCTACTTATAAGCGCGGCTCGAATCCCAGGATTGCCGATTCTACTGCTTGGCGAGAAAGGAACCGGTAAGACGCGGCTCATTGAGAGCGTATACGCCGCTGTGAAGGATAAACCGGTTCAAACTATTCTGTGCGGGAGCCTTCAGCCGGAGCTTGCCATGAGTACGCTCTTCGGTTATTCGAAGGGAGCTTTCACAGGAGCTGATCGGGATTCCAAAGGACTTATTGGGGAGGCCGCAGGAGGTATCGTTTTCTTCGACGAGGTTCAAGATCTGCCAAGGCCTGTACAACGGATGCTTGTTCGATTTTTGCAGGATCCGGAGCACCTTTATAGGCCGTTGGGATCCTCCGCTCGGGAGTATAAAGCTGATGTCGAGGTTGTTTTCGCCTCGCATAAATGCGAGGCTGAACTTGCAGACTTAATCGATCCGGATCTTTTTGATCGAATTAATATGGTAAAGGTTAGAGTACCGCCGCTTAGATCAATCCGAGAGGATGTCGCTGAGTTATGGCGGCAGGTGTGGACTGAACACTCACGGCTTGATGTTGAGCCGCTTGATCCCGACCACCCTGTCTTACAACGTTGGTTCGCAGAGTATAGTTTTCCTGGTAATCTTCGTAGCCTGGTTAGCCTCGTGCTGTGGTATCAAGTTTGTTATATTCAAGCAAATGATAGAGACGCTGCGCTAGCTGAGGCGATGGCGAATTTTGAGGATGGCGTATCCAATACCTTTTCTTCACGAGTAAGTGATTTTAAAAAACAAAGCCAGTTGACACGGCAGATGGATGATGAAGAGATGTCATTTCATTATTTAATAAAGAAATATAAGAAGGATATAGTTCAGCAGGCTTTAAAACAACATGGCAACTACAGCGCAGCCGCCCGCGCTCTAAGCGTCGATGAAAAAACCATACGCAATATTATATCGTCGGATAATAATCCGAATTAGCGTTGGAAGTCTCGGATTATTTTCCGGTTCCTTTTGGCAATGTACCGCAATATGTGCTTCTATTGCTGCTTTTCAGCCTTTAAAGTAGTTAAAATCAAAAAGTGCACATGGCATGGTACTTGCTTACCTAATTATGCAGAGGGGGAATTATGGCTGTTGACATTTCTATCAGAACCTGTCAGTCGATTGGATCGAAAGTCTTGCTCATTTTTGAGTTAAAGAATTCACAAGCATACTGGGGGCAGTCCCTCAGCTTGAGCTTACGAGGCAGAGATCGGAAGAGCACACGTCTGAACTCCAGTCACCGAATACGATCT
>CALKWG010000160.1 GCA_938004315.1 uncultured Spirochaetaceae bacterium | reverse complement strand
TCGTATTCGGTGACTGGAGTTCAGACGTGTGCTCTTCCGATCTGGCGATGCCACCTTCCTGATCGATTTTTACGACCGGGTCGCCAATAAGAAGGGCGAGATTTGGCACGTGGCCGACGGCGCCTATTGGTTGGCCAAGCGTTGGGGACTGGGCAAGGAGTATTGGGATTCCAAGGACGTCAAACTCTGGTCGCCGCTTGGCTTCCCCGTGCACCACTCCAACGAGGCCGGCGCGCAGGTCGGCGCCTTGATCTCCTGCTTCATGAACCGCGACGCGCAGAACCACAGCCACATGAACTTCATCGGTTCCAAGCTGCCGATCGAGATCCAACGCGAGATAGCCGGCGAGATCTTCGGCTCCCCCGAGGCCTTGGATGTACCAAATAACTATACGCGCATGAACGAGTACAAGTCGCGCTTCGTGAAGTGGTCCCTGAACCGCAGCCGGCTTCATGATTCATTGACCCTTTGCAATTGGATGTGGCCGATGTCGGTCAGCCCGCTGAAAGAGCGCGGCTATCGCGGCGATACTGGCCTCGAGGCGAAGTTCTATTCCCTCGTGACCGGCATTCAGAAGACCGAGGCGGAGCTCGATCGCGACTCCGAGCGCGTCTTCACGCTCTTCCGCGCCCTCACGGTGCGCTCCATGGGCACCGTGGATATGCGGAACGCCCACGACCAGACGGTCGCCTGGGTTACCAAGCCGGACGCCGGCAAACCCCAGTTCACCCCCGGCACCATCCAGATGGAGCAGGAGGACATGGAGCTCGGACGCAGCATGGTCTATAAGGCCTACGGCTGGGACGAGAAGACCGGCGCGCCGACCAAGGCTACTTTAGAGTCCCTCGGGCTCGGCGAGGTCGCCGCGGAGCTCGGCGCCAAGGGCCTGCTACCGGCCTAAAGTCCGAGGAGGATGACGGCCGTCCGCGGCCGTCGCCGTTCGCCCCGCGGGCTCATCGGGCCCGCGGGGCTACTCGCCAACCCCCTCGAAATATTATATCCTGGAGCCATGATGGAACAGCAGTCGACTCTGGACGCCGTATGCGGATGCATCAGGGCGGAGTCTAAAGAAGGCAGGCTTTGCCCCCTTTCAAGCATGCCTGGACTGGTTTCGGCCGCCCTCGCCGGATCGGAGGCCGCTGCGCCTGGCTCACTCCCGAGCGCGGAGGCCATAGAGACGCTGCTGACGACCGAAGCGCCCGACGACGTCAAACTCATGCGCGGTGCCAGCGAGATCTACTATTTCAGCGAGTTCTCGATGACGGCGGCCTATGCCAAGCACTTGTTCCGCGTCTCCGAGAAAGATCCTCCGAAATTGATCGCCGACACCGCGCGCGATGAATCCAAAACCTATCCGAGGCCTACCTTGCTCCGGACTTTTCTGGATCCTCCATTCACGCTCTCGCGCGATGAGCTCGACGAAGCTTTAGCTGCTATAGCCAGGCGGCCAGAATTCTCAGATATACGGCGTTGCGTCGCCTCCAACGGGGACGAGTACGTCTATTCCGACGCCCATCTCTCTCGGCCGCATGCGGAAAGCCTCGCCGAGTGGGCCTCGGTGGGGGAGAAGGAAAACCCGTGAGCGACGCCGCAGGGCGCGCCTTCCCGCTGGCCGAGGAGCTTCCCGTGGAGCTTTCGGCCGACGGTCGGCGCGTGGCCGTGCTCATGTGCACGCCGCGCGACCTCGACGACCTGGCGGTCGGCCACCTCTTCTGCCGCGGCATGCTTTCGGATCGTACCCGCGTGCTATCGGTCGGCGCCTGCGCCGACCGGCGCGTCATGACCGTGACGGCGCCCGGCGGCATCAGGCCGGACCGCTACGGCCTAGGCGCCGTGATAGCCTCCGGCTGCGGCTCGGCCTCGATCCTGGACGAGGCGGCCGACATAGAGCCGCTGCCGCCGGGCTTCGTCGTAGCGACGGCGACGCTCAAGGCCTGGTCGGTGGCCATGTTCAGGGCGGCCGAGCTGTATCGGGCGTCAGGCGGCATGCATATCGCCGCCTTGGCGGTCGCTGCGGCCGAGGGTGAGGGCGGCGCCCCCGAGCGGGACTCCTCCGCCGGGGACCTTCCCGCCGGCGCCGCCTACTTCGTCGCCCGCGAGGACGTCGGGCGGCACAACGCCGTGGACAAGGCCCTGGGCCGCGGCTTCATGGACGGCGTCGATTTCTCGCGGGCCTGCGTCCTCACCAGCGGGCGCATCGCGGCCGACATGATACTCAAGGCCGTGGCCGCCCGCGTCCCGCTCCTCGTCTCGAGGAGCGTACCTACCACGAGCGCATATGAAATAGCCCGCCAGGCGGGCGTGACCATAGTCGGCCGCGTCGGAGACGCCGAGCCCATCGTCTACACGAGCCCGGAACGCGTCCGGGCCTAGGAAAGGAAGCGCCATGTTCGGAAGAATAGGCCCCATGGAACTGATACTCATCCTCGTCATCGCCCTCGTGGTCTTCGGGCCCAAGAAGCTGCCGGAGATCGGCAAGGCCGTGGGCAACGCCATCCGCGAGTTCAAGAAGCACTCGAGCAAGGTGACCGAGGAGCTCGAGGAGGCGACGCAGGGCGGCGACGAGCCCAAGATCGAAAGCGCCAAGAAGGCCGACGACAAGCCGCAGAAGAAGTCTTGAGACCGGCCGTTTAATAGTTACTATTAATTAACTAGGCATGGCTGATAAAAACTTACACTTCTGGGGGCACGTAATCGAGCTCAGGCGCAGGCTCTTAGTCTGCGTCCTGGCGCTGCTCGCCGGCTCGATCTTCGCCTTCGGTTGGGCGGAGCCCGCCGCGCGATACATCATGGCGCCGGCGGGCGGCCTCGAGTTCGTATACCTGTCTCCGCCCGAGCTCTTCATGGGCTACGTGCGCATAGCGCTCATAGCCGGCCTCGTCCTGGCCTCGCCGGTGATACTCTTCCAGCTATGGCTCTTCGTCCGGCCGGGCCTCGAGAGGCGCGAGCGCCGCTCGCTGTTCTGGAGCCTCTTCTTCGGTTTCTTCTTCTTCGCGCTCGGCGCCTCTTTCGCCTTCTTCGTGATCGTGCCCTTCAGCCTGCGCTTCTTCATCCAATACCAGAACGACGCGGTGCGGGCGCTGTTCAGCTTCTCCGAATACTTGGGCTTCGTGCTGATGATGGTCTTCGCCTTCGGGCTGTCCTTCGAGCTGCCGGTCCTAAGCTCGCTCCTGGCGGGTTTAGGAGTTATCACGGGGACCGGCATGGCCAAGGCGCGCGGCTTGGCCGTGGTCGGGATCTTCGTCGGCGCCGCGATCATAACGCCGCCGGACGTCATCTCGCAGCTGCTCTTGGCAGCCCCCATGCTTGTCCTTTTCGAGCTGTCGGTGAAGCTGGCCAAGGGGCAGGAGCGGCGGCGCGCCAAGCGCCTGAACCTCGAGTAGGCGGGGTGGCGGTCGAGCCCGCCGCCCGCGCGCGGACGCCGCCTAGTGCCCCTCGCCGCGGGCCATGGCCCGG
>CALKWG010000159.1 GCA_938004315.1 uncultured Spirochaetaceae bacterium | reverse complement strand
TCGGCCGTCTACGGCAAGCTCTTCGTGGTGGGCTACTACGTGCGCCACGTGGCCCGCGAATCGCTCCTCTCGACCGTGGAGAAGGAGATAGGCCTGGCCGACCAGATCGTGAAGTCCGTGCAGGACTCCGTGGACCCCATGAGGCACGAGGGCGTCGACGTAGCCTACGTCTGCCGCTCCACGAGGCAGCTGGGCGGCGACCTCTACGACGCGGTGAAGATCTCCGAGCACCGCTGGTTCTTCGTGGCCGGCGACGTCTCGGGCAAGGGCCTCAACGCCTCCATGTCCATGGTGATCTTGAAGTCGCTCATCCGCACGCTCCTGCGCGAGGAGCAGGACTTCATCAAGCTCGTATCGCGGGTCAACGCCTTCATCAAGGAGCAGCTGCCCCGCGGCACCTTCTTCGCCGGGGTCTTCGGCTTCCTGGCCCTGGACAAGGGCTCGGTCTACTTCATCAACTGCGGCATCCCGGCCATGTTCTTCCGCTCGCCCACGCTTGACGCCGTCATCGAGGTGCAGGGCGAGGGCCGCATGCTGGGCTTCGTGAAGAACCTGGAGCCCTACCTGAAGACCCGCAAGCTGGCCCTGCCGCCGGGCTCCAGCCTGGTCATCAGCACGGACGGCATCATCGAGGCGGAGAACGTGCGCGGCGAGCGCTACGGCAAGGACAAGATGGTGCGGGTCATCGCGGAGAACCGCGAGAAGCCCGCGCAGGAGATCGTCGACGCGGTGATCAAGAGCGCGTCGGCCTTCACGGATAATAAGCTCGAGGACGACATAACGCTCGTGGCCATCAAATTCCACGGCGCGAAGGGGAGTAAACGATGACCGGAATCAGCGTAGAGGCGAGCCAGCGCGGCTCCTTCACCGTATTGAGCGTGGCGGGGCCCATCAACAGCTATACCTTCACCGAGATGCAGGAGAAGGTGATGAAGCACGTGGGCAAGACCGACCTGGCCTTGGACCTGTCGGGCGTGAGCTCAATGACCAGCGCCGGCATAGGCGTGGTGCTGGCCGCGCTCGAAGACGCGGAGGCCGAGGGCAAGCGCATCTTCATCGTGGCGCCATCCGAGGTGGCCCGCCTGGCCATCGAGTCCACCGGCTTCGCCGACCGCTTCCCCACCCTAGCCTCGCTCAAGGAGCTCCCGGCTTAGGCGAAGGAAATAGTGGAAGCCCGCATGAGCCCCATGAAGGCGCGGACGCGCCTACCCAAGAAACCCTACGCCGTGCTCATGTACGAGGACTTCGTCCGCTCGCTGGGCTTCCTGTCGGAGAAGGAGCTCCTGCCCCTGCTCATCGCCGGCGACGAGGTGGTGGACAACCTGATCACCCACGGCGAGGTGGGCAGGCGGGGCATCCTGGTAGTCGTGAAGAAGCGCGCCTACGGCGTCACGCTGGCCGTCTTCGTGCAGAGCCATAGGCGCTTCCATGAGTTCGCCGCCTGCCTGGACGACGCGCCTCCCGCCGGGCCGCGCTATAACCCCATGACCAGGCGCTGGCACGGCCTCGGGCTGACCATGTGCCGCAACCTGGCCCGGTCCGTGCACTACCGCGCGGGCGAGCGCATGGACCGGGT
>CALKWG010000158.1 GCA_938004315.1 uncultured Spirochaetaceae bacterium | reverse complement strand
TGGGCGGCCGCGGCCGGCCTGGCGGACTCGAAGCCGGGAATGACGATGCCCTTCTCTTTGAGCGCGGCTATGCCTTGGGCCAGCCATGTATCCTGGCCATGATCCCTCAGGTGCTTGAGGTGAGCGGCGAGCGTCGCTTGGCCTTTGGGGGCGATGCGATCGATGACCTCGCGCTCGTCGTAGGCTTCGGCTTCGCGCTCTATGACGTTTATCGCGCCGCGGGGGCACTCGCCTACGCAGGCGCCCAAGCCGTCGCAGAGGCTGTCGCCTACGAGGCGGGCCTTGCCGTCGATGATCTGTATGGCCGACTCATGGCAGCCGCCGGCGCAGAGGCCGCAGCCGTCGCAGAGTTCCTCGTCGATTTCTATTACCGTCCGCTTCATGTTCGACTCCTTATATACGCCTTTATACGTATTCACGTACTCGTTTACCTTTTTCAGCGAAGGGCGGTCGAGCCCGCGCGCCCTCCATGCCCGAGCCGGCTTAACCGGCCCGAGCCGGACTCAGGTTCCCGTCCGCCCCGATATCGGCTATGGTCCGCTTGCCGAGATACTCGACCAGCTCGTTCGCGTGGCTCGACAGCTCCCGGCCGAAGATGCAGTTCGACGGATTACAATGCGCCGCGCTGAAGGGGCAGAAGTCGCCGCTCAACGGCCCGTCCACCGCCTCGATGGCGTCCTTGAAGCTGATCGCCGACGCGTCGCGCGACAGGGCGAAGCCGCCCGAGGGCCCCTTCACCGACCTGGCGAGTCCGGTCTTCACGAGGCGCTGCATCACCTTGGCCAGGTGGTTCTCGCTGGCGCCGATGGCCGCCGCCAGGTCGCGGCCCTGCACGAGTACGCCCGGCTTGGCGGCAAGGCCGGCCAGGGCGTGCACGGCTATGAGCGCGGCGTCGGATAGATGAACGATCGAATTCAACGGCATTGTGGTATCAGTATACCTTTTGATAATGTGTATGTCAATCCTTCTTAGCGGTACTGTCGCAAGCCCGGAACCAAGCCGATAAGCCAAGAGCTCGCCGCGACGGATAGGCCGGCGACGGCCAAGAGGGCGGCCATGCCCGCTCCGGGCCCCGTACCGAAGGCGAAGCCGAGGATCCAGGGTTCCCCGGGAGCCATAGCCGCCGCATAGCGATCGGCGAGCCGGGCGCAGAGCGCGAAGGACGCGGTCGAACCGAGGAATCCAAGCTGCCCGGCTAAGGCTAGGATACGGCCGCCCATGCCTTCGGGCGCGGCGGCCTGATAAATCGACGTAAAGCGCGACCAGAGCTGCAGGCAGGCGACGGCCGCGCCGAGCGCCAGCCCGACGCCGAGGGCGCTCCGGGCGAAGGCTGCGGCGACCTTAAAAAGACCGGCTGCGGCCATGCCCAGGCGCAGCGAGCCGATGCGCGAACGCGAGCGGTTCCTGAGCGTCAAAGCCGCGGAGCCGACGACGCCGCCCGCCCCTTGGAGCGCCAAGGCGAGCCCGGCCGCCGCCGCGCCCCCTCCCCGCTCGAAGGCATAGGGCAGGGCGAGCTCCAGGGGGCCGTTTAAGAGGAAGTTAAGCCCGGCCGACCAGATTAACAAAGCCCCCAGAGGACGTCCGTGGCCGCGGAGATAACGACCTAGCTCCGCAAGTGAGGCGACGAGGCTCGGCGGCCGCCTGGGCGCCGCGGACGGCTGCCGTTGAACGCGCCCCGGATCTGCCGTTTCGCGCGTCGGCGGCTCACGCGCCGCCGCCATCCCGAAGGCCGCGGCCGCGAAGCTGGCTATATCGACGATGACGACGCCGCCGAGCCCGATCGACGGATAGAGGATCCCGGCCAAGGCCGGGGCGAGCATGCCGGCGAGCGGGTGGGCCGCCGCCAAGAGGGCGTTGGCGCGGTCGCGCCCCTCGTCCCGCACGAGCCGGGAGACGAACAGGTCCCTGGCCGGAGCTTGCATGGCGGCGCACGCGCCTTGCGCCAGGGCGATAGCGTAGAGCATCCAGATTCTGAAGGCCCCCGAGAGGAAGGCCGCGGCCAGCGCCGCGCTCGCGACGGCCTGCCCCGCGTCGGCGAGGATCGCGATGCGCCGCGGGTTTCCACGGTCGACCAAGGCGCCGGCCATCGCGCCGAAGGCCATGGCCGGTAGCTCTAGGCAGAGGGCGTAGAGCAGGAGGGGACCCGCGCTCCCGGTCTCTCGATAGACCGCGAACCCGACGGCGACGCCGGTCATCATCGAGCCGACGGTCGAGGCGGCCTGGGTCAGGGCTAAGCCCATGAACGCGCCGCGGCGGCCGTCGGGCCGAGCTCCGCCGAGTCTATCGCCGGCGACGCGGCGGGGCTCCTTTCCGGCGCTCAGGATGCCGCCTCGCCTGCCCGTCGTAGGAGCGTCCCGAGCGCGTCGGCGACGTCGCCGACCCACAAGCCGCCGTGATAGCAGAGCGCGGCCTTGGGCCGCAGGGCGGCTATGCGACTAGTCGACTCGAGGGCGCGCGGCATATCCAGGGTGAAGCGCGGGTTGGCCAGGGCGAGGAGTCCTTCTTCGACGACCAAGGCGTCTCCGGCGATCAGGAGCCCGTCGTCCTCGACATAGACCGAAAAATGCCCGGGCATGTGGCCGGGGGTAGCGAGGGCTCGAGCGCCTGCCGGCCCGAGGCGTAGCCCGTCGACGAGGGGCTCGTCGACCCGGGCCGGCTCCACGGCCGCCAGGCGCGCCATGAAGCCGCGAGACCAAGCCTTCATCTCCGGCGGGAGGTTCGGCTCCAGCGCCTCGGCCTGCTCGAGCCGGCGAGACTTGGCCCGCCCCTCGACGCGGGCCGCGTCGTCCTCGGAGGCATAGACGCGGACGGACGGATACGCCCGCCTGAGAGCCGCCAAGGCGCCGACGTGGTCGTAATCATGGTGGGTAAGGACGGCGGCCCTGAGCCCCGATAGCGGAGCGCCCGCCGCGGCGGCGGCGCGCCCGAGCGCGTCGAGCTGCCCAGGATAGCCGCAATCTACGAGGAGCTCACCGCCTATCAAGGCCGGCCATACGGTCCGCTCGCCGTCGCCGTCTCGGTAGCGAAGCGCTAGGGCCGCGGTCGCCCCGAAGCGCCCGGAGTTCATCATCTCGCTCATGCCCAGATCCTACGTCGTTTCACCGAGCTAGGCCAGGGGCGATTTTCGATGTAGCCGAACTCTCCTCCCCTTTACCGCCCGAGCCGGCGGGGCCTATAGTAGCCGCCGGAGGTATCCGCCATGAGCGTATTCGTTTCGGTCGAGGATCCGGAGGGCGAGCCCCTGGAGCATCCCTTCGAGCTGGTAGCCGCCTTTAAGCGTTTCCCCAAGGACGGCGCTTTCCTGCGCTACGTGGGCGAGGCGGAGGACGCCTCGTTCAACGCCCTGCAGACGCCCGCCCTCTTAGCCGAGCTCAAGGCCATGGACGCCTCGGCCTTCGACCCCGCCGAGAGGGCCGAATACGATCGCCTCATAAAGGTATGCGCCAAGCACGCCGGTAAACGCCGCGCCCATCTGCGCTTTTACGCGGAGGGCGGCTCGTCGTGAGCCCCGTCTACGCCGTGCGCGGGGCGGATATACTCGTACCCGCGGGAGCCGAGCTGGCGGCCCTGGCCGAGGCGGCCGGGGATGGACCCTGGCGCGGGCTTTCGTCCGCAGGTGCCTTCGACGCCGCTGGCGCTACACCGGCGGGCGGAGCGCCGGCGGACGCAACGCCTGCCGCCATCGCCGGCGTATCCGACCGCTTTATGCTGCCCGTATCGACGGGCGCCATGGGCGGCGCCGCCGAGGGGGGCCTCGTCCTATCCTTCGCGAAGGACGCCGAGCCGCCGGCGGGCTGGGAATGGCGGCCGCTACGGAACGCGGTGCAGAACATGCCGGAGCGAGGCTGGGCGCCGGCCGCCCGCGCCATGGCCTACGCTAACTGGCGGGCTAGCTCCCGCTACTGCGGCCGCTGCGGCGGGCCAAACGCGGAGCTCGGGGCCGAGGCTGGCCGCCGCTGCCCGGCCTGCGGGGCCGTCTCGTTCCCGCGTATCTCGCCGGCCATTTTGGCGGTCGTCAAGAAGGACGGCAAGCTCCTCCTAGCGCGGAACGCCCAGAACGCCTCGGGATTTTGGAGCCTGATAGCCGGCTTCGTCGAGCCGGGCGAGACCTTCGAGGACTGCGTCAGGCGGGAGGTCAAAGAAGAAGTGGGCATCGAGGTCGAGGCCCTCGGCTACCTAGGCTCTCAGCCCTGGCCCTTCCCCGACCAGCTGATGCTGGGCTTCGAGGCGCGCTGGGCGTCCGGAGAGCTCGCCCCGGACGGGGTGGAGATCGCCGAGGCCGGCTGGTTCGGACCCGAGGCCCTACCGCCTATCCCCCGCGTCGGTAGCCTGTCGCGGCGGCTCATCGACGCCGCGCTCGGCCTAGGCTAGCAGCCGTAGGCCGGTCCCAGGAGCCGCTCGAAGCCGCGGGCGATGCTGGAGCGTAGCCGTTCCTCGTCGTTACCGTACCTGCCGGCGAGGAAGCCGAGGATGAGCCCGTTGAGGAGCACCAAGAAGAGATAGGCGTCATGGCGCAGCTCCTCGAAGCGCTCCGACGGCACCGCGGCGCGTATGAGCTCGACGCCGCTCGAATAGAGGGCGCGTACCTTGGGATTCTTGGTGGTCGCCCCGAAGCCGCTTTGGAACAAGAATCGATAGAGGTTCGGGTGGGCCTTGGCGAAGTTGAATAGGCGCTCGGCCGCGGCGAGGAAAATGCGGCAGGGGTGCTCGGCATCCTCCTTGCAGCGCGCTACGTCGTCCTCGAGGCCGTCGTTGATCTGGCCGAAGGCCATCATGACCACTTGGTCGAGGAGCTCCTGCCGACCGAGGTAGTTGTACACGGTCATGTGCGAGACTTCGAGGGTCTGGGCGAGCTTCCTGGCGGAGAAATTTTCGTATCCGTCTTCGTCGATAAGTCGATAGGCGGAGCGGACGATCTCGGTCGGATCTTTAACTATTCTGCGGCGTCCCATGATTTCCCAAGACTATACACCCTGGAACGCGAAGCGCGCTATACCTTTTCTACCGGCCGCCCCGCGACGGAGCGGCCGGTAATATTAAGTATTTATTTACCTAATGCCAGCGTTGCCGCGTTTCGCCCGGCGTCGAAGCCGAACACGAGGGGCGGCGTATTGCCCGAGCCGCCCGCATAGCCGTAGCCGCCCCACTGCGCGGTCCCTTGGACCTCGCCCGCGGCGTAAAGGCCGGGGATGGGCTCGCCCTTGGTCGAGATGACCCTGAGCTGGGTATCGGTCTTCACGCCGCCCTGGGTCATGAAGATGGTCCCGTAGGCCTTGATGCCGTAGAACGGAGGCGTCGCCACGGGATAGTTCTCCTTCTTACCGAACTGCGGATCGCTTCCCGCGGCGGCGTCGGCGTTGACCTGCGCTATGGTCTTCAGCGTCTCATCGACGGGGAGGCCGAAGGCGCGGGCTAGCTCCTCGATCGAATCGGCCTTCTTTACGCCGTAACCTTTGGCCAACCACTGGTCGAAGTTCCTAACCGGCAGCCTCGCCATGCCGCCGTTGCGATCGACGGACGCTTGGTCGAAGACGATGATCGTCGTCTGATCGGGAATGGCGTCGATGGCGGTCTCGCGCGGATCCTCGTCGTCGTCGTCCTCGTCGATGTAACGCCTACCCTCCAGGGTCAACCAAACGTCGCCCTTCCAGCGCTCGGCGAAGCCCGAGGTAAGGGAGCCGAAGCCGGAGGCTTTCTTACCCTCTTCGGCGATGGCCCCGAAGTAGCCTACGAGATAATCCATGTGGACGAGGGCCGCGCCCGCCTCCTCCGCCATGAGGATGCCTGTACCGAGGGCGAAGGGCGGCGTAACGGAGCGTAGCTCGGCGTACTTGGGCATGCGCCGGGCGATGAGTTCGAAGTTGGAGCCGAAGCCGCCGGTCGCCAGGATTACGGAGGCGGCGAAGTAGTCCTTCTCGCCGCCCAGGTCGCGGGCGCGGACGCCCACGACGGCGCCTCTTTCCTTGATGAGCTTGGTGACTTCGGTAGACTTCATCACCGTGAGCCGCGACTCGAAGGGCTTCATGGCGTTTTGCAGCACCTTGCAGTACTCGAGAGCCGAGTTCTTAGCCGGCGTATTCGTACGCGGCACCGAATAGGGGCTATGCACCGGGTCGATGAAGGGGCTCTGGGCGCTGACCTCGAGCCCGTTGTCGACGAACCACTCCCAGACCTCGGCCGCCTTAGTCGCGTACAGCATGAGGAGCTCCTGGTCGGCCTTGCCCTTGCCGATGCGGTTTAAGTCGGCGGCGAAGAGCTCGACCGAATCCTCTATGCCCTTAGCCTTCTGCGTCCGGGTTCCGGCGGCGCTGAAAGTGCCGGTGGCGATGGCGGCGCTACCGCCCAGATCCTTGTTCTTCTCTATCCATAGCACCTCGGCGCCGCGCTCTAGGGCGCCGTAGACCGCCGCATGCCCCGCGAGGCCCGAGCCGACCACGATGACCCGGCCCTTACCGGCATCCGCCTTGGAGCCGAAACCCAAGAGCGCGCAGGACGCGAACGCGAAAGCGGCTATGACAGCCGTCGCGACCAAAGCGAGCTTTGAAACTTTCATCCGTTCCCCCTTACAGCTTATATTTACATTGGCACTATAATTCGATATATTTTACTCTGTCAACTTATTAAAGGAGGCTTCTTATGCAGAAGCGCGTTACCCCCGCCGTCGTCGTCATCCTTGTCGTCATGGCGGCTCTGAGCTCATGCCGAACCCAGGCTCCCGCCCCGGCGACGCCCTCGCCTTCGGCCGACTCCATCAGCGCCGCGTCCGGCCAGTACTACTACGCCGGCTCGAGCTATGATCGCGACGCATTCGTCGCCGCGCTCAAAGCCTATCCCTATGCCGGCTCGGTCACCGTGGCTACGGTCAACGAGGACGGCTCTCCTAATCTCGCCGTCGTCATCCCCGGCCTTAGCCCCGACGGCCAGTACCTGATGTTCGGCCTGGCGGATAACCGCACCGCCATCAATATGAAGGAGCGTAAGCTGGCGGTCGTAGCGATCTACGAATATGCCCCCAAGGCGGAGAACAAGGCCGACCGCAACCGCGGCGCGCGGGTGATACTCGAATATCCCGGCGACGAGGAGAACGAGCGCCTGAACGCCGGCAAGGATCGCAAATCCCTATATATGAAGATTATAGAAGTCATCCCGCTCGGCTAAGCCGCCGAACGGCGCGCACGCGCCGGCCGCCCCTGGCGCCGCGGGACTCGACCGCGGTTCTGGGGGGCGGCCTTTTTTTGTATATCGATTCTTTCTCCGCCGCACCCCCGGCTCGTCGCGTTATGATGGCTATGAATGCCCTTAAGGAGAAACATATGCTTATCAATACCGAGCTACTCGATCGCTGGGCCGCCCAAAGCGCTTTCAGCGGTACCGTGGGACTACGGCAAGGCGGCCGCGAACTCTATCGGTCCTACGGCCTTCGAGACCGCGCCGAGGGCTTGCCGAACGGCCCCGATACCGCCTTCGGCTGCGCCAGCGCCACGAAATTCTTCACGGCCCTGGCCGTCGGCAACCTCGTCGACCAAGGCCGGCTTCGATTCGATACCGAAGTCGGCGAGCTGTCCCCGCTCTTCGCCGGCTACATAGATCCCGCGGCGACGATCGAGGAGCTTCTTGGCCATCGCTCCGGCTGTTACGATTACCTAGACGAGGAGCTCATAGAGGATTATGACGCCTTCGAGCTGCCCATGGCCCCCTATAAGCTCCTTTCACCGCTGGACTACCTACCCATGTTCCAAGGCTATGCGCCGAAGTTCGCGCACGGCGAGAAGGAATCCTATTCGAACGGCGGCTACGTGATCCTGGCCGCCTGCGTCGAGCTGGCCGCCGGCGAGCCCTACCAGGATTACCTGGAGCGCGAGGTCTTGGCGCGGGCGGGCATGTCCCGCTCGGGCTTCTACCGCTTCGACGCGCTGCCCGGCGATACGGCCAAGGGCTACCTAAGCGACGGGTTAGAAACGAATGCCTATAGGCTGCCGTTGCGCGGCGGCGGCGACGGAGGGCTCTACCTCTCCGCCCCGGACCTGAGCAAGGCGTGGGACGCCTTCGCCGGCCCGGCGCAGGCTACGGGCTACGGGCTCACGATCAAAAAAGAGCCCGCCAGGCTGTCGATCAGCGGCTACGACCTGGGCGTCGGGGCCTTTTCGGCGTATTGGCCCGAGAGCGGCGAGCTCGTTACCGTCCTTTCAAACCGAACCGGCGGCGACGACGACATGGTGGATCTTATACTCGAGGGCCTCAAGTCGGGCTAAGGGTTTTTCCGCACCCCCTTTGACCCGACTTCCCCTAGGCGATCCCTTCGCGGCGCCGTATCATGGCTCACGACGCGACGGGGAGGAGGGGCGTATGCCGCCTACCCCGCCGGCCTCCCTCTACGAAGGAGTAGAACATGATCGAGCTGAGCGGTATTTCCAAGACCTACGCCAAGAGCGCGGTCAAGGCGGTGGACGGCCTGTCCGTCACCGTTAAGGACGGGGAGATCTTCGGCTTCCTGGGGCCCAACGGCGCGGGCAAGACCACGACCATCAAGGCCCTGACGGGCGTGCTCAAGGCCGACGAGGGCTCGGTGCGCATCGACGGCGTCGACTTGACGGCCGAGCCCATAGCGGCCAAGAGGCGCATCGGCTACGTCACCGACAACCCCGAGCTATTCGCCCGCCTCAAGGCCGCCGAGTACCTCAACTTCGTCGCCGATATCTACGGCGTCGGCGACGCCGACAGGCGGGAGAGGACGGCCCGTTACGCCGGACTCTTCGGCATCAAGGACGCCCTGGCGGCGAGCATAGGCAGCTTTAGCCACGGCATGAAGCAGAAGCTCCTGGTGACCGCGAGCCTCCTCCATGATCCGGCGAACTGGATCCTGGACGAGCCCATGGTCGGCCTCGACCCCAAATCGGCCTTCAACTTGAAGGAGCTCATGCGCGAGCGCGCCGCCGCCGGCAAGACGGTATTCTTCAGCACCCACGTCATGGAGGTTGCCGAGAAGCTATGCGACCGCCTGGCCATCATCAACCGGGGTAAGATCGTGTTCATCGGCGCCCTGGCGGAGCTCAAGGCCCTGCGCGGCGCCGACGGCTCCCTGGAGAAGCTTTTCCTGGAGCTCGTGGACGAAGGGGAGGGGGCCCAGGCATGAAGGTCTTCCTGAGCCTGACCGGGCTCTACCTAAAAAGCTTCTATAACCTGCCGGCCAAGGCCGCCAAGGGGGCGAAGTTCGACCCCAAGACGGCGCTCAAGACGCTCGGCATCGGGCTTCTCGTCCTGCTCGTCGTCGGCCAGATGGGCTTCATCTTCGGAGCGAGCAACATGGCCACCTACGAGGCGTTGGCGCCGCTCGGGCTGCAGGGCATCGTGCTCCTCAACGTCGCCGTCATAGCGACCGTCCTGACCCTGGCCATCGGCTTCCTCACCGCGCTCTCTACCTATTTCATGAACGACATGGAGCTGCAGTTCCTGGCCATGCCGATCAAGCCGCGGGAACTCTTCGCCGCGAAGTTCGCGGCCATCTACCTATCCGAGGCGGCGATCTCGGTCTTCTTCGTAGCCACGGCCCTGGTTATCTTCGGCATCAAGGAAGCGCCGCACCCGCTCTTTTATATCTGGGGGTTTAAGGCGGCCCTGCTTTTACCGCTGCCGGCCTTAGCCATCTCATACCTTATCCAGATACCGCTCATGGGCTTCGCCCGCTTCCTCAAGAACAAGCAGGCCATCCTGCTCATAGGCGGCGTCATCGGCCTCGTCATGGCCCTGGGCTTCAATATCTACTACCAGACCATGCTCGGCCGCCTGCAGGACCCGGCGTGGATAGCGGCGAACATGGCCGGGCCGGACGCGCTCCTTACCAAGCTCGGCCGGTCCTACCCGCCGGCCTACCTTACCTGGCGCGCCTTATCGGCGCCGGCGAGCTGGGACGCGGTGTTGTCGCTCCTGGGCCTGGCCGCCGTCTGCGTAGCCGGGCCGGCCCTGGTCATCCTGGGCCTCTCCGGCCGCTACGCCAAGAGCCTCGTGGGCTTCAACGAGTCCCACATCAAGAAGCTCGGCGCCGGCGCGGACGCATTCCTACGCGCCAAGCTCGTGAAGAGGCCGGCCTTCCTGAGCCTCGTGGCGCGCGAGCTACGCATGATGAACCGCGAGCCTATGTACATGCTGAACGGCCCGTTCATCATCGTCCTCATGCCGGTCATCCTGGGCATCATGGTCGTGGTTCAGCGCGACGCCTTCCTAGGCGATCCGGACATGGCCGGCCTCCTGGCGATGATGCAGGGCGGCGCCGGCGCCATCGTCGCGGCGCTCTCGGGCGTGTTCCTCGGCTCGGCGACGAGCATCACCTGTACCTCGCTGTCGCGCGACGCCAAAGCCCTACCCTACCTAAAGAGCCTACCGATATCGGCCGGCCGCTATATGCTGGCGAAGCTGGTCCACGGCCTGGCGTTCGCCGCCTTCGGCTCGGCCATGGGGGTGGGGCTCGTGGCCTACGCCCTACGCCTGGGCCTGGGCGATATAGCGGCGGCCTTCGGAGCGGCCCTGGCGATGGGCGCCTTGCTCAACCTCGGGGGCCTCTGGCTCGACACGGCCAATCCGCGGCTGCGTTGGGACAATCCCATCGCCGCCATGAAGCAGAACCCCAACGCCGTAATCGCCATCTTCGGCGCCATGGGCCTGGCCGGCGGCGGCGGCTACCTAGCCTTCACCACGGGCATGAGCACGGGGGCCTTCGCGCTGTGGTTCGGGCTCGTCCCGGCGGCGGCCTTCGTCGCGCTCCTCCTACCCTACCCGCGCTACGCGGCCAGGCGGCTGGCGGCGATAGAAGTATAGCTCGAACGGGACCGCGGCCGACGCGCCTTGGGGCGGCCGGTCGCCGGGCGGGCCGCCGCCCCCTGGGCGCATCCCGCTCGCCGCGGCTATACTCGGGCCATGCCCTTCCTGCCTACGACGCGCGCCGAGCTCGAGGCGCGCGGTATTACGAAGCTCGACTTCGTCATCGTGAGCGCAGACGCCTACGTGGACCACCCGTCCTTCGGCGCGGCGCTCGTCGGCCGCGTCCTCGAGGCCGCGGGCTACGCCGTCGGCGTCGTCGCCCGCCCCGATCCCGGCGAGGTCAAAGCCTTTCGCGCCCTCGGCCGGCCGCGCCTGGCCTTCCTCGTGACCGCCGGAGCCCTAGACTCCATGGTGGCCAAGTACACGGCTAACAAGAAACCGCGCTCCAAGGACGAGTACGCCCCCGGCGGCGACCCCAGGCTCTGTCGCCGCGCCGACGGTACGATCAAGGCGTATCGCGTCAACGATCGGGACGCGAACGCCCGCCCCGACCGCGCCGTCATAGCCTATGCCGCCAAATGCCGCGAGGCCTATAAGGGCGTGCCGGTCATAGCCGGCGGCCTCGAGGCCTCGCTCAGGCGCCTTTCGCACTACGACTACCTTTCGGATACCGTTCGCAAGCCCATCATCCTGGACGCCAAGCTCGACCTCGTGCTCTACGGCATGGCCGAGCGCTCGATCCTCGAGGCGGCCGCGAGGCTCAAAGCCTGGCGCGCCGAAGCCGGCGCGGCCGCAGATTCGGCGGCCGCCGCTTCAGCGGCGAGGGCCCTTCGCGGCATACGGGGCTCGGTTTGGCGCACGTCCAAGGAGGCGGAGCTGCCGGAGGGCGCCCTGCGCCTGCCGCCCCACGAGGAGGCCGCCCGCGACAAAGAAGCCTTCGGGCGGAGCTTCGCGACGCAGTACCGCGAAGCCGATCCGGGGACGGGGCGGCCGTTGGCGGAGGAGGCCGCGGGCCAATGGGCCGTACAGGAGCCGCCCCAGTCGCCGGCGACCCGAGCGGAGCTCGACGCGGCTTACGGCCTACCCTTCATGCGCGCCTGGCACCCGGTCTACGACGCGGCCGGCGGCGTTCCGGCCTTCGACGAGGTGAAGTTCTCCTTGAGCTCGAGCCGCGGATGCTACGGCGCCTGCGCCTTCTGCGCGCTGGCCTTCCACCAAGGCCGCATCGTCACGAGCCGATCCACCGATTCTATCGCCGATGAGGCCGAGCTCCTCACGCGTCGGAGGGACTTTAAGGGCTATATCCACGACGTGGGCGGCCCCACGGCCAATTTCCGGGGGCCGGCCTGCCGCAAGCAAGCCGGCGGCTCGGCCTGCACGGATCGCCGTTGCCTGGCGCCCGAGCCCTGTCCGGCCCTGGAGCCGAGCCACGCCGAGTACCTGGCCCTCTTACGGCGGCTCCGTAAGCTCCCGGGCGTCAAGAAGGTATTCGTACGCTCGGGCCTGCGCTTCGACTACCTCATGGCCGCTCCGGACGGCGCGGAGTTCCTGCGCGAGCTAGCCGCCCACCATGTGTCGGGCCAGTTGAAGGTGGCGCCGGAGCACGTCTCGGAGCGAGTCCTCGCGCTCATGGGGAAGCCCCCGCGCCGCGTCTACGAGCGCTTCGCCGCCGCCTGGGCGAGGGAGAACGAGCGGCTGGGCCTAAAGCAGTACCTGGTGCCCTATTTCATCGCCTCCCATCCGGGCGCGACCCTGGCTGACGCGATCGAGCTGGCCGAGTACCTGCGCGATTCTGGCTTCGTGCCCAATCAGGTGCAGGATTTCTACCCTACCCCGGGTACCCTGGCGACGGCGATGTATCATTGCGGCTTCGACCCGCTCTCTGGCCGCGCCGTCCACGTCGCCAAGGGCGCCAAGGAGCGCGCCATGCAACGGGCGCTCCTGCAGTTCGACAAAGCGGAGAACCGCGCCCTGGTAAAAGAAGCGCTACGGCTCGCCGGCAGGGGCGAGCTGATCGGCCCCGGCCCCCGCTGCCTAGTTCGCTGAGCGTAACGTTGGCCGGGCGGACGGCTTTGCTATATATTCGATGAAGAACAGAGGCTCTTTCAAAACTCAGTGAGTTTTGAAAGAGCTACCTTAAAACTGCGATTTGGCGCAGCGTTTGCGTCGCAAACGCAAGCAATCGCAAAGCCAATTTCAAAAGTAACCGACTTTTGAAATTGGCTCAACAGCCAAGGAGATACCATGCGCCCAGCCTCGTCTAGGAAAAACTACTTCGTCGGCGCCGCCTTCGTCGCCCTCGCCGCCCTTATAGCCTCCTGCGCCGCCTCCCCGGCCGCCCGCTCCGCCCCCAGGGCGCCCGGCTCGCCGCTCCGCGGCTTCGGCTCCTATACGCTCGACGACCCCCTGCCGCTGGCGCCGGAGCTCGTCAAGAAGACCCTGGATAACGGCCTAACGTATTACGTCCGCGCCAACGGCAACCCCGGCGGCCGCATCACGATGTTCCTCGTCGTAGCCGGCGGCTCCTCCGTCGAGGGGGACGACGAGCTGGGCTACGCCCATTTCGTCGAGCACATGGCCTTCAACGGCACCGTGAGCTTCCCGGAGAACGAGCTCGTACGCTACCTGCGTAGCATCGGCATGGAATTCGGCGCGGAGATCAACGCCTACACGGCCATCGAGCACACGGTCTATATGCTCGAGATGCCGACGGATAAGCCTGAGTTCTTCGAGACCGGCCTTAAGGTGCTGCGCGAATGGGCGACCGCGATCAGCTTCGACCCCGTCGAGGTGGAGAAGGAGAAGGGCGTCATCATCGAGGAGATGCGCCTCGGGCGCGGCCCGGCCGAGCGGGCGAGGCGCGAAGAGCTCCTGGGGCTTTTAGGCGATTCGCGCCAGGCGCGTCGCGAGCCCATAGGCACGGAGGAATCGGTGCGCGGCGCCACGGCCGAGCGGCTGCGCGCCTTCTACGAGCGTAGCTACCGCGCCGACCGCATGGCCGTCATGGTCGTGGGCGACCTTAAGCCCGCCCGCGTCGCCGAGGCGATCGAGCGCGAATTCTCCTTCCCGAACCAGGACGGCCTCGTACGCGAGCGGCCCTTCTTCCCCGTCCGCCCCGCCTACGACCTGAAGCTCGTCGCGAGCTATAACGCCGACTTCGAGCCGTCCACCATCAGTTACCAGAAGCTCGTACCGCTCAAGGACGAGAGCACGATAGGCGATTACGTCGATTGGCTCAAGAAGCGCATCGCGGTCGAGGCCATCAAGCTCAGGCTCTCGGACTTAAGCCGCCGCGGAGGGCGCGCCTGGTCGGAGGCTTATTTCGACGACGACTACTTCTACGGCCGCACGCGGCTCTACGCCTTCTTCCTGAGCGCGGAGCCGGGCTCCGAGCTCGCCGCCTTCAACGACTTGGCTATCGAGGTGGAGCGCCTGCGCCTTCACGGCTTCACCGACAGCGAATTCCGTCGCGTCGTCGACTTCTGGCGCCGCTGGGTGAGCACCCTGGACGTCGAGGACGAGGACTTGAAGAGCATGAGCTTCGCCGAGGAGTACGTCCGCAATTTCATGTACGACGAACCGGTGCCCGGCGTGACCAACGAGCGCGTGTACATACGCGACGCCCTGGACGCGCTGACCCTGGCCGACCTGCACGAGGCGGCCCGAGCCATCCTGGCGGACGACGAGGGCTTCGTCGCGGTCCGCGCCAAGGCGCCCGCCCCGGACGGCGGCATAGACCGCGCCCGCTTCGAGGCGGCCCTCGAGGCCGCGCGGGCAGCTAAGCCGGCCGCGCTCGAAGCCCCGGCCTCGGCCGGCGTCGGGCTCTTCGACGGCGAGCCCGAGGGCGGCGCCATCGTATCCGAGCGCCAGGAGGGCGGCGGCGTCACCTCGCTCGTCCTGTCCAACGGCGCGCGGGTGCTCCTGAAGCCTACCGACTACGACAAGGACGCCGTGCAATTCGCCGCCTGGTCCCGCGGCGGCTTCGCCGCCATGCCGGAAGGCGACTACCTCGCCGCCCTCTTCGCCCCATCGCTCTTAGGCGCGGCCGGCCTCGGCGATATGGACGCCGTCCGCGTGCAGGAGGTGACGGCCATAGCGAACGTGTCCCTCGCGTGGTCCATAGGCGAGAATTCCGAGAGCTTCTCCGGCCGCGCGGCCAGCCAAGACCTGCGAACGCTCCTACGCCTCGTATACCTCAACAGCATGGAGCCCGGATCGGACGAGGCCGGCTTCAGGCAGGCGCGCGATCGCTTGGCGGCGCAGATCGGCCCGTACGCGCAGGACCCGTCATACCGTTTCGAGACCGCCTGGACCGGGCATCTCTACGGCGATAGGCCGCGCACGCGCCCCCTGGACGCGGCCTCCGTCCGCGCGCTCGACTTCGCGGCCGTCCGATCCCTGGCCGTATCGGCCTTGGGCGCGGCTTCCGACTTTACCTACGTCCTCGTGGGCGACTTCAAGCTGGCCGAGGCCAAGGCCTTGGCCGCCCGCTACCTAGGCGCCGTCGCCGCCGGCGAGCCCTCGCCTTCGGCATGGATCGAGCCCTTCACCGTGCGCGGCGACGGCCCGTCCAGGCGCGATTACCCGCTATCCAAGGAGCGTCGGGCGAGCGTACGCATGGTGTGGGGCGGGCCGGCGGCTTGGAGCTGGGAACGTGAGCAGACCCTGTCGCTCATGGCGCACGCCCTCAACAACCGGCTCCTCGACGCGATCAGGGAGGATCTCGGGGCGACCTACGTTACCTCGACCGCGAGCGTGCTGGCGCGCTCCCCGGTCGAGCAGGCTCTGCTCGTCGTCTCGTTCGACTGCGACCCCGAGCGCGTGGAGGAGCTCATAAGCGAGGTTAGATCGGAGGTCGCGGCCTTGGCGGCGGGGCTCATGAACCCGATGTACGCCCAACAGGTGCGGGCCAACGCCCAGCGCGAGGTCCTGGGCACCACGCGCACCAACCAATTCTGGGTGAGGGGATTGCTACGTTCGGTCGCCAACGACCTGGATTTCGAGCTGCTAGCCAGGGAGCGGGGCCGGCCGGCCCTCTCGGATCCGGCCCGCTTCGCCGCGCTCGCCGCGGAGCTCCTCAAGCCCGAGCGCGAGTTCACCTACGTCCTGCTGCCGGAGGGCCGTTAGCTTAAAGGACGGCGGCGCGCGGACGACCGGCCGCCGCCGTCCTTATCTGCAGGCGTCCACGCAGACTAGGATAACGAAGCCGGTGGGCTTGCCGTCGTCGTCCTTATACGGATTTACCTCGAGTTGGGCTAGCTTATCGCTATCCTTGAACTTGAGCGCGGCGCGCGCGGGTCCCTTGCCGGCCCGCAGCCCGGCGGCCTCGGAGAGGAGCTCGGTCACCTCGGCCGGCCGCTCGAAGAACATATGGATGGCCGTACCGACCTTGCCCTCCGCGCTTACGGGTAGGCCGCTCCTAGTCGCGTCGTTCGCGAAGACGATGCGGCCGTATTCGTCGGTCAGGAAGACCGGGCGCGGGAAGCGCGAGAGGGCCTTCTTGTACCAGTCGTCCTTGTCGCGATCGCGGTACTCGCGGGAGCGGCGGAGCGCCAGCTCGAGCGTGGTCCGCAAGGTCTTCTCGTCGAAGGGTTTCACGAGATAGCCGTAGGCGCGGGTACCCAAGGCCCGGTTCAAGGTGTCGTCGTCCGAATAAGCCGAGAGGAAGATGAACGGTACGTCGAACTCGCCGCCGACTAAGTAGGCCGTCTCCACGCCGTCCTGGAAGCCCTTAAGCCGTATGTCCATGATGATGAGGTCGGGCTTGTGGACGACGATGGCCTCGGGGACGTCCTCGCCGCGCTTGATGAGCTCGGGCACCCGGTAGCCGAATTTCTCCAGGGTTTCGCGCAGCTCCATGCCGGCCAAGGCCTCGTCTTCGACGACGAGGATTACAGAATCGGTCATTTTCCCTCCCGGATCGTAGCTCGCCCGACAGTCTAGCGCAGGCTCGCGGCGACGACAAGCCGGAACGCGTCCGATTCCGCGCGCGCCGCCCTCCTATCGCCATTTCCGGCCATAAAACGCCGCATGCGGCCCCCGAGGCTCTTAAAGATGAAACAGCCGTTTCAGCGTGGCGTTCGTAGCCAGGCGGTAGTGGGCGTAGAGGAGGAAAGCCGCGACCGGCAACAGGGCCAGAAGCACGATGACCGACCAGCCCAGCCGAAGCTCTCCGGCTAGCCAGAATGAAACCGCGCCGTCTACGACGCCCGCGACGAGGGCGGCCGCCGTAAGGCCGTACGCGAACACGTTGAGGCCGCGTCGCCGGGAGCGGGCGGAGGCTAAAAACGCCAGGCCCGCGCCGAGCTCGGCGGCTAGGGCGATCGGGAGCCCGAGCGCTAGGAACCAGGGGCGGCCGGCGGCGATAAGGTCGATGGCCAAGAGGAGGGCCGGCGGCGCGACTGCGGCCGACGCGACGCCTACCCAAGCCCGTTTTGCGAGTAAAGGCGGACAAAAGATGAGCCAGACCGCGCCGAGCCCCGCTAAGGGATAGAGCGACCAGGAGAGGCCGCTTCCCAAGGCGAGGTCGGCCAGGGCGACGGTCGCGGCCGCCAAGCAGACGCAGAAGCTGATGACCTCGGCGGCGAGGAGCCTCCTCTTCATGGCTGCCGGCGAGGCGCTCGCCCGGTCGCTCGCCCGGTCGCTCGCCCGGTCGCCCCGCTCGGCGAAGTCAGGGCCGGCCGGCGCCTCGGCCGCCGCGGCCGGGCCATCGCCGGCGGGCGTCCCGCAGAGCGGGCATAGTCGTTCAGCGCCTATATCGACGCCGCATCGGACGCAAACTGACATATCAACCTCCGTGATACCGGCGAATACGGACGGCCAAGCCGAGCTCGGCGAGCCGCGAGAAGAACAGGCGCTCCAGCTCGCGCGATCGGACCAGGCTCCCGAAGCTGACCGTAATGGCGCCGCCGTAACTTACGACCGAGGCGTGGGTCTTGATGAGCGCGCTCGGCGCTCCGACTAAGCCTACGCTTCGGACGAGCCGCCCCGCCTCGGCGTCGAACTCCAGGGGGCCGAGATTCGAGATAAAGCTTGAAATAAGGCCTTCGCCCAGCGAGTAAAAAAACATGCGGGCGAAGACGTTCTTGAGAAACAAGGGCACGAGCCTGACGGCGAGACGTCGGCCGCCGCCGGCGTTGCGGCTCAGGTGCCGCAAGAAGCTGCGCGGCCGGTTTTCCATCGCCATGAAGAGGCGTATCCGCTCGATCAGCTCTTCGAGCGTCCAGGGCCCGAGCCTAGCGTCGACGGTCGGCAGGAGGAAGAGGCTGAAATTCCTGCAGGTACGGCTCGGGAAGTGCTTCCGTAGGTTCACCGGGATCTCGAGCGACACCAAGGGCCTTACGCGCCGGCCGCCCGCGGCCTCCGCTTCGCGGAGCCTCAGCAGGGACTCAAGGTAGACGCCGGCGAGGAACTCGGTGACGCTGGCCCCGCGGGACCTGGCCGCGGCCCGAACGGCGGCGAGCTCGAGCTCGCCGCTCAGCACCCGATATCGATCCGGCCCGAGCGGAGCGGAGGCGATATGGTAGACCAGCGGCAGTTTGTCGGGGATCGGGATGCCGGGGCGGTAGTAGCGGTGGTAGGCATCCTCGTGGAGCTCCGGGTCGTCGGGCGCCTCGGCCTCCGCGGCGGCCTCGCAGCGGCCGCCTTCCCCCGAGGCGAGAGCCTTCGCGTAGGCCGCTAGGAGCGCTTTGAAGAACTCCGCCCCGCCGTAGCCGTCAGCGATGATATGGCTCATCTCACAGGCTATGGTGGAGCACCTCGCGCGGATTCGATACATAGGCGTGCCGCGCCGACGTATGTCCCAGGCCATGCAGGGCGGCCCCAGATCGTCATAGACCCGCGGTGGCTCGTCCCGCGGCTGAAGGTAGTACCAGAAAAGGCCCCGCCGAAGCTCGACGTTGAAGAAGGGGAATCGGGCGGAGGCCGCCTCGAGCGCGGCGCGCAGCGCCGAGAGGACGACCGGGCTTTCGAGCTCGGCCCAGAGCCTGAAAAGCGAGCTACCGCGCCGATCGGTTACGGCCGGCATGATTATCGCGGCGTTGTCGAGCCTATACCAAGCCCCGCGCTCGTCGCGCCTATCGGTGCGGGCGTGGCGCCGGTTCCTATCTTCTGCGCTCTGCATCGCTAGCTTAGACCGATACTGAGCGCGTCGGTTGCCGAAAACGGCGGCGTTACAAGATCGGTATGTACTCGAAGAGCAGGGCTAGGACCACGATAACCGCGAGCGCGGGTAGGAAGTCGCCCGTCCTGATCTTCTTGAGCCCTAGGAGGTTGACGCCTATCATCACGACCAGGGCCCCGCCCACGGCCGAGAGCTCGGTGATCATGGCCTCGGAGACGAAGGGCCGTATCCAGCTTGACAGGAGGGTCAGCGCGCCCTGATAGACGAGCACGCTTAAGGCGGAGAAGCCCACGCCTATACCCATGGCCCCGGCGAACATGATGGCGATGAAGCCGTCCATCACGCTCTTGGTGAGCAAGAGGGAGTAGTCGCCCTCGGTACCGGCCTTGAACGAGCCGACTAAGGCCATGGCCCCGACGCAGAAGAGCACGGAGGCGTTCAAGAAGCCGTAGGCGAAGCCGGCGGGCGCGTCGGCAGCGGAGCTGCCGTCGGCGGCTGCGGAGACCTCGGCCGCCTGGGCGGCGGCGCCCGCCCGCGCGAAGCGCTTCCTTAAAAACTCGCCCAGGCGATAGATAGCCCCTTCGACGTCCAAGGCCGTACCGATGAGGCCGCCGAAGATGATGCTCAAGGCCATGGCCAGGATATGCCGGCCGCCTAAGGCCATGGAGAAGCCTATGACGAGCGAGATGATGCCCGTGGCGTTATAGACCGATTCGGTAGCCCGCTTCGAGAAACCTTTCTTAAAGACCAAGCCTATGAGCGTGCCGATAATGATGGCGATGGCGTTGACGACGGTGGCGATCATGGAGGCTCCTTCCGTTACCTAGCGGGAGGCGGCGCGTTCGGCCGCGGCGCCCCGCTATAAAAGCCGAGCTTGACCGCTCGCCGGGGATTATATACTATGACGACGGGAGCGTTGCAATGATGCGAAAAAACGAACTCGACGCACTCGAGGATCAGGCGACGGACGACGCGTCCCGGGACGGCTCCGTCCGGCGCGGGACGATCTACTGCGCCAACTGCATTCGCTGTAAGCTCGTCCCCTCGCCCGCCGGCAGCGGCTCCTACTACCTGCGCGTCCGTTGCGACGCCGGCCAATGGCGCAAGAAGTCGGGCGAGGAGAAAATCTACAAGTATTTCACCGTCGCCCGCCGCTCCATCGCCTCCTGCGCCTACTACGAGGACATGGGAGAGGGCCCGGAATTCTTAAAGGATCTGCGCGCCACCCTGCCCGCCGCCGACGAGCTCTACGGCGCGCCTGACCGAAGCTAAGCCGCCCGTCGGCCTAGAAAGGCCCCGTCCATGGATCCCGCCCTCCTTGCGGACTCGTTCAGCGCCCTCGACGACTATTTCGGCGTGCCCGCCGCGCCGCTACGCTTCCTCTACTTTAACGGCGACCTCGTCGGCCTGGCCCGCGCCGTCGATAGCCTGAGCTTCTCCGCGCCGCCCTACGCCGACGCCCTCGACGACGGCCGGGAACCCAGGCTGCGCATCCGCTGCGCCGAAGGGGAGGCCGGCCACGCCTTTCCTCAGGCGCGCCTGCGTCGGACGGGAGGCAAGCGCGGTTTCTACGCGCGCGGCGGCGTCTATGAAAGCCTCGCGGTCAACGAGATCGAGCCCGATCGGGGCGACGCGGCGACTATCCTTTTCGACGCCGCCGCGCTCGCGGCCCGCTACGGCTATAGGCCCAAGGGTCCCTTCGCCTGCCCCGATCAGGATCCCGGCGCGGCCTACCAGCGCGATCTCCTCGACCTCGTCGTCACCGGGAAAAATCCGGGGGCGGGCCTGGAGATCCTGGCCGCTACGGGCTTCCTGGCCCGTTATTGGCCGGAGATCGACTCGCTCCGCTCGGTAGACCACGCCAAGGACTACCATCCCGAAGGAGACGCCTGGCGCCACACCCTCGAGACCTTCGAGCATCGCAAGGCCCCCGACCCTACCCTGTCCCTGGCCCTGCTCTTGCACGACACGGGCAAGCCCGACGCGGTCGAGAACGAAGGGCGGCGCTTCGATAGGCATTCGGAGCTGGGCGAGCGGACGGCTCGGTCCTTCCTGCGGCGCCTGGGCTACCCGGAGTCGACCGTCCGCGACGTCGCCTTCCTGGTGCGCTACCACATGCTGCCGGCGGCGCTGCCGCGCATCCCCCCGACCGGCATAGGCGAAGTGCTCGAAAACGAGCTCTTCCCGGTCCTCCTCGAGCTCTACCGCTGCGACGAGCTATCGACCTATCGCGGGCCGGACGGCTATTTCCAGGCCTGCGCGGCCTATAAATCGTACCTAAAGAACAGCAAGAACCCCTACCGGAGCGCCGACGGCAAAAAACGGCGCGGGAGCGGCGCATGAAGCGAGCACGGAACCTAGCCACGCTATGCGAAAGCGCGGTGCGCCATCGGCGCGCCCTGCATCGGATACCTGAAATAGGCCTCGAGCTGCCGCGCACTCGCGCCTACGTCGAGGGCGCGCTGGCCGCCGCCGGCCTACAACCCCGGCCCTGCGCCGGGGGCGTCGTCTGCGACTTGGGCTCGGCCGGCCCCCTCGTCGCCCTGCGGGCCGATATGGATGCCCTGCCCATGGCCGAAGAGACGGGCCTATCCTTCGCCAGCGAGATCCCGGGCGCCATGCATGCCTGCGCCCACGACGGCCATATGGCGGCCCTGCTCGCCGCGGCCGAGGCCTTGGCGGCCGAGCCCCCCTCCGGCTACCGGGTCCGAATCCTGTTCCAACCCGGCGAAGAAGGCTTCTTCGGCGCTAAGGCTATGATAGACGCAGGCGTCATGGAGGGGGTAGACGCGATCGCCGGCGGCCACCTAGGCGACCTCTCCGAAGAGCTGGCCCCCGGCCAGCTCGGCTTCATGCGCGGCGCCATGATGGCCGCCAGCGACGTCTTCGAAGGCTCGTTCGCCGGCTCGGGCGGCCACGGCTCGGCCCCCCATCAGGCAAAGGACCCGATACCGGCCTTGGCCCAGTTCGTGGCCGGAGCCTACGCCCTGCGCTCGCGCGAGCCGGATCAGCGCCGCCCCCTAGTCGTCAGCGTCTGCCGGCTCGAAGCCGGCACCGCCTTCAATATCATCCCGGGTTCGGCCTCGTATAAGGGCACCGTGCGGAGCCTCCGCGAAGCCGAACGCGAGCTGGCTAAGGTCGGGCTTGAGCGCCTGGCGCGGGGCCTCGCCTCGGCCTACGGGCTCGAGGGGGACTTCATCTGGAAAGACGGCTATCCGGCCCTGGTGAACGACGACGGCGCGGTCGAGGCCTGCCTGAAGGCGTCCCGGGCGCTCCTGGGCGACGGCGCGGTCAAGGAGCTTTCGGTACCGAGCATGGGCGGGGAGGACTTCGCCTACTACCTCGGGCTCGCGCCCGGCTGCTTCTGGTTCATGAACACCCAAGCGCCCGAGCGCGGCCTCCGCTATCCGAACCACCACCCGCGCTTCGACCTGGACGAGGAGCTCTTAGGCCGAGCGGCGGCCCTGCACTTGGCCCTGGCGGAAGCCCTGGCGTCGGCCGCGGCCAGCCGCGGCGCGCCATGATCGGCCGGGCGGCGCGCCCGCTCTGGGCGGCGTTCGGCCTGGCGGCGGCCCTAGTCGCCTGCGGAGAGCCGCGGCCCGCGACGCGGGAAGCCGACGCGGCGACGGCGCCGAGCCCTTGGGGCGCCGCCTCAGAGCTCGAACCGGCTGAGATCGCCGAGTACCGGGGCGAAGCGCTTACGCCGCGGGCCTCGCTCAGGGATAATTCGATAGCCGGTCCGCAATACGCCGACTACGAATCATACCGCTTGGAGCTTACCGGGCTCGTCGGCCGGCCCCTGTCGCTTAGCTATCGGGAAGCGCTCGCCTTGCCCGCCTACGAAAAGCTCATCACCCTGCATTGCGTCGAGGGCTGGAGCGCCGCGATGTTGTGGACCGGAACGACCCTCGCCGGCCTCCTGGAGCTAGCCCAAGCCGACCCCCGGGCCGATACCCTGCTCTTCATATGCCTTGACGGCTACGAAACCACCATGGAGATCGCCAAGGCCAAGGAGCGGTCCATCCTCCTCGCTTGGGCTACGAACGGCTTGCCGTTGAGCCCCGAGCTCGGCGCGCCGTTCCAGATAGCGGCCGAGGAGAAGTGGGGCTATAAATGGGCCAAATGGGTTAAGGAGATCCGCGTCATGCGCGAGCCGGGCTACCGGGGATACTGGGAGCGCCGCGGTTACTCGGTCTCGGGCGAGCTGGGGGAGCGCTCCTCCGATCCCGAGAGCCTGAGCGCCCCCGCGGAGTTTAGGTAAACCCGAGCGGGGGCGATACGATCCCCCGACGGGTCTTGGCGCCCTAGCCCTTCACATCGCGGCGCGCCCCCGGCTATAGTGCCGGGGCATGTCGCGCTGGAAAACCATCGCCGAGGCCCTCGGTCCCGGCCCCGAAGATATACGCGCCGCCGGGGAGCTCTACGCCGAGTACCGCGCCGGCGGCCTCCTTGCCAAGCCCCAGACCGAGCTCCTAGCCCTGCCCGACGCGGTCGGCGCGCTCTTCTACGCCTACCTCGAGGCCGAAGGCCCCGCCCGGAGCCCCGTCGCCGGCGAACCCGACCCGTCCTGGATGCGCCGGGCCGATTTCTGCTACGTCTCGGCGAGGGCCTGCGCCCTACCCGACGGCCGCCGCGGCGGCTTCATACGGGCGGCCAAGATACTGCCCGCGGTGGCGGCGAGCGCTATCCAGCTCGCGCCCTTCCACCCCTGCCATTACGAACTCAGCTACGTGCCCGAAGGCCAGGCCCTGATCGACCCCGAGCTCGCCCTGCCCGAACTGGAGGCGGCCGGCCTCGGCCCGGCGGAGCAGCTCAGGGCCTTCGTAGACGCCTGCCACCTCCTCGGCAAGGCTTTAGGTTTCGAACTCCTGCCCTTCGCGGCTCAATTCGGGCGCGCGGTGCTCGAGCGGCCGGAGCTGTTCCGCTGGATACGGCTGGACGCCGAGCGCTCGGGCCTCGTAGGCTGGGACGGCCTAGGCCCCTACGGGGCCGCGCTCCGGCAGGACTACGCCGAGCAGGTCAGATCCATCGTCACCGCCGTCCGCGAGGACTTCGGGATCGAAAGCCTCAAGTACGCGGAGGGCGACGACGCCTCGGCGAGGCGCTCGCGCGACCTGGCCTACTACGCCTGCATCAGGCAATGCATCGACCGCGGCCTCTGGCCCCTGCTCATGAACCCCTGGAACGGCGTCGGGCTCCCCGGCTTCGCCGGCTACGACGAGCGGGGCGAGTTCCCCCGCTTCGCCTACCGCGACCACGACGGCGCGGATGCGGGAGCCGATGCCTCGGGCGTCGTAACGCCCTACGCCTTCTACGACGGGCTTATAAGCTCGCTGGCCGGAGCCGAGCTCGGCGACGCCCGTTCGGAGCCCGTCCCGAACGACGAGGCTATCCAGTACTACGCCGGCGCCTTCGAGCGCTGGCGCGACGGCTTCGGCTTCGATTTCGTCTGCTACGCGGGCGTCGACCGGCTCCTCGACTCGTACGCCGACGACGAGGGGCGCGTACCCCTGGCCGACCGCCCCACCCCCGCCGTCATACGCGAGGCCATCGCCCGCTCGCGCCGGGGGCGACCCGGCGCGGGCGCCTTGGCGCTCCGCTACGCTCCCGACGCCGAGGATTTCGGCGAGCTCGGCTTCGACCTCGTCATGGGCAGCGACGCGCTCAGGCGGATCGACGCGCCGCTCGCGCGCGACGCCTTCGAGCTCTACGACCGCATGGCCGCGGCGGACGCCGGGGGCGGCAGGCCCGCGGCGGTCTGCTTCGCCGTAGACGCCTACGACACCGGCGACCCGCGGCGCTGGGGAGCGCCGCTCGTGCGACTGATGGGGGCGGAGCGGATCATGCTCCGGCACGCCTTCGCCCGCTTCGCCTCGGTCGGCGCCGGACGACGGCCGATGTACGAGACCATGGGCTACCAAGACCTTTCCGCCGGCCTCTACGAGGCGTCCACCTCGGTCCAAGGTCTGTCGTGGACCGGCGACCGCGCCGCCGCCGCCGCCTACGCGGCGATCGAGCGGCGCTACGCCGCGCTCCGGCCCTTCCTAGATTCGGGGATCATATCGGAGCGCTTCGTCTGCCCCGAGTACGCCTGGTGGATAATACGCGGCAGGCAGGCGGGGCGCCTCGTCGTCGCGGCCTGCTCGTTGGAGACCGCGGAGGGCCGGGAGCCCGGGCCGTTCTCCGTCCCGCTCGGCCGGGGCCCGCTGTCGTACCAGGCGAGGATCTTCGAGCTGCCCTCCTGCGCCGAGCGTGAATTCGCCGCCGGCGGCGAGCTCGAGATTCGCCTTCACTACTTAGGCTTCGCCGTGGTCGAACTCGAGACGGCGTTCTTTTAAAAACCGGGCTGATAGGAGCGAACATGCGCAGGATACTCATTTGCATCATTTTGGCCGCCGCCGCGTCGGGCGCCGCGGCGCTGGACGAGCGGGCCCTGCAGGAGAGCCTTACGGAGAGCGCTCGGCTCTGGGACGCGGCGGTGCCGTACCTGCGGCTCGGATCGGAGAGGGCGTCGGAGGCCTACGACCCGACGGCCGCGCTCCGCGCCCTGGCGGCCGAGCTCAACGCCGCCGGCCGCTACGCCGAGTTCAAGTACCTCTTCGACTACGCCGCGGCCCAAAGCGCCGCCGGCAAACTTAGCTATAGGATTATAACTAACAGGGGAACTAGCCCTGGCTTCTGGCCCGCCCGCGACGGGGAGCGGCGCGCCGTGGTCGTGAACGGCTCCGACCTGGCTTGGCTGCGCGCGGAGCCCGCCCTGGAGCGCTCGTCGCTCCTGCGCTCCCTGGCTACGCTCTACTACGCCGACCAGGCGCCGACCTTCGACCTGGCCTACCAGGGGCGGAACGTCATCAACGAGTTCTCGGCCTTCATGACCGGCGTTTGGGTTGAGAGCATCTACCTGCTCGAGGTGGTCCGCCTGCGCGGCCCGAGCGGTCCCGCGGCCGGCTATTACGACCTCATCCTAGGCTCGGCCCAGGCGGACAATCTGAGCGGCGCCGCCTATCCCTTATTCGGCCTGGACATGAACCTGGCCTACGAGCTCATCGGGCGGATGCGCGCCATACGGGACCACGAGCAGGCCAAGGCCGCAATGGCCGCGCTGCGCGGCTTGGCCGAGGCCTACGTCGAGGAGGCGCGCCGGGTCTCGCAGGGGCATTCCCCGGGGCAAGCCCTGCTCAGGCGGGCCCTCGGAGCCCGAACCGTCTTGGCCATCATGCCCTGGGCCCAGCTCTTCCTCTACGTCAACCTGCCCAAGGAGGACCGCGCCGCCCAGGACGGCCTCGAGGCCCTGCTCGCCGAGCTCCGCCGCCTCTCCGAGGCCTATCGCTACGCCGACGTCGAGTTCCTTACCGACAGGCAACGGGGCTTGAACGCCCTCGCGCTCTGGCCCGCCGACGCCCCGGACGCGATACGGAGGCTCGCGGCCGCGGAAGGCGAGCCCATCCCCTTCCCCCACCCGGCCGTCGGGGAGCGCTGGTATCGCGCCATGCTCTTGGGCGAGGCCTTCGGATACAAGCCGGAGCTGCCCATCCCGGCCGAGGCCGCGGCGGAGGGCATGGCCTACCGCGTGGCCCTCGACGCGGCCGGCGAGACCGTCGCCATAGAATGCTACGTCAACGGTAAGCCGCGCTCCCACGGAGCGCTCCGCTGGGCCGCGCGCGTCCGGGCCGTCCGGGACGGGAGCCGTACCTATTGGCTGTACGAGAACCAGCTCGGGCTTCCATCCCAGAATGAGTTAGGCTGGGCTATACTCGCCGAGGACCGGAGCGCGGCCGGGAAGAGCCAGGCCGGCCTAGGCCGGATCGCGGAGTACCGCTTCTACGGCGAGGACGGCAGGCGCGTCCAGGACGCCTCGGGCGCCTGGTCGGTGACGGCCGCGCTCGAGGCCGGCGGCGTCAGGGCCTATAGCTTCCTCGATTACGGCGGGAAGCCCTACGGAGCCGTGCTGGGCTTCGCCGTGGATAAGCGCTCGGAGCGCGCCGACGGGATCAAGGAGCGTAGGCTCTACGACGAGCGCGGCCTGCGCGCGCTGAGCCGCGGCGGCGGCTATCATTTCTCGACCTCGACCGAGGAACGGGGCCCGGAGGGCCTCAAGATGCGCTACGACTATTTCGGCCTGGGCGACCAGGCGGTCCTCATGCAGGGCGGGCACGCCGCGGAGACCTACGCCCTAGGCTTCGACGAGGCCGGGGGCGCCTATTTCGGCCTGGACGGCGAGCTCACCGAGGGCCGACGCGGGCATGCCTCGTTCAAGCAGGGCTTTAAGGACGGGCTCGTGACGAGCCTGGCCTTCTTCAGCGCGGACGGCGCCCCGGCCGGCTCGCCCGAAGGCTTCAGCGTCTTTACGGTGAAGCTGAACGAGGCGGGGGACGCTACGGCGACGGCCTATTTCGGTCCGGACGGCCGGCCGGTTTCCAGCGCCGAGGGCTTCCATCGCCGCGAATCGGAGTACGACGATAAGGGCTTCCTCATCGAGGTCCGCTTCTACGGGACGGACGGCAAGCCCGCGGCCGAGGCCGCCGGCGCGGCGCGCATACGCTGGAGCCTAGACGAACGGGGCCGCCCCTATCGCACCGAGGCCTGGGACGCCGCGGGCGCCTTGTTGTCGGCGCCGCCGGAGCCCCTGGGCCTATAAGCCCGCCGCGGGGCGCCGCTGGTCCCTAGCGCCCGGGGCGCTTGCGGATGTAGATCTGCTTGCCCGGGTCGTTGGGGTTGGAGCGCTCCTCGATGTCGAACCAGCCGCAGGACTTGATGAGCTCGCCGAATTTTCGGTAGCCGTAGTTGCGCGGGTCGAACTCAGGCTGCCGGTTGGCTACGTACTGGCCGACCGGCCCCAGGTAGGCCCAGCCGAAATCGTCGGCCGAATCCTCGACCGCGGCTGTCAGCAGGGCGCGGAGTTTCTTGTCCATCTTGAAGTCCTGGGGGGCGGGCGCCTTCTTCTTGGGCTCGTCCTTGCTGCCGGCGCTCTCCTCCTCGGCCTCGCCGCGCAGGATGTCCGTATAGATGAATTTATCGCAGGCCGCGACGAAGGGCTTGGGGGTCTTGCGCTCGCCGAAGCCGAGCACCAGCTTGCCCGCCTCCCGCATGCGGGCCGCCAGCCGCGTAAAGTCCGAGTCGCTCGAGACGATGCAGAAACCGTCCAGCTTCTCCGTATACAAGAGGTCCATGGCGTCGATGATCATGGCGCTGTCGGTCGCGTTCTTACCGGTGGTGTAGGAGAACTGCTGGATGGGCTGGATGGCGTATTCGAGGAGCTTGGACTTCCATTGGGTGAGCTTGGTGGTGGTCCAATCGCCGTAGATGCGCTTCACGCTGGCCACGCCGTATTTAGCCACCTCGGCCAGGAGCCCCTCGGCTATGCTGGGCTGAGTATTATCGGCGTCGATGAGGACGGACAGCTTGAGCTGCCTAGCCCCGTAATCCTTGTTCATGGCGTTTCCGTTCGTAGCCATCTTACGCTCCGTATAGATCGGTATTGACGAGCCTCGCGCGGGCTAGGTGCCGCAGCGCGATCCGCCTGGGCGCCCCGAAGGCGTCCGCGAGCTCTAATTCCATGCCCTCCGCCGTCTTAAACAGGCGGAGGGGCCAGGCGCGTATCGACTCGGCCGAGCCCTTGCCGGAGACGGCCAGCTCCAGGGCCAGGCCTTCCCGTATCGCGCGCTCGACGAGCCGTAGCTTGGCCGGGTAATCCAGGCCGCCCACGGCTTGGCCGTCCGCCGGCCATTCGCCCTCGGCCAGCTGGGCCTCGTCCAGGACGTAGCCCGCCCTGACGCGGTCGGCCAGGGCCGAGCGCCTCTCCTCAGGGACCTCGAGCTTGCCGAGGGCCCGAAGGAGCGTCGCGACGAGTTCGTCGCGGGCGACGAGTTCGTCGCGGGCAGCCGACTGGTCGCCGTCGGGCGCTTTGGGGCCTCCTTCGGCTCGCCTGGAGGCAAGCGGCTTTTCCTCGGCCGCCCCGGCGCGGGCCAGGATACCCGCATAGGCCGCCAGCCCATCGGCTTCGCTCAAGCTAGGCTCGGCAGCGTACGAGGCGCGGAGGTCGAGGGCCATGCCCAGCTCGGCCAGGGCCCGTTCGGCCTCGCGTAGCCCGCCGCAGGCCAGCAGGTAGAGCCCGTCGCGTAGCCGCTCGCGCACCAGGCTTGCGTAGGCCGGGCTCGCTTCGAGGACCGCCGCGCGGTGGGCGTCCAAAGCCAGGATGACGCCCTGCCTTAAGGCCACGCCGCGCGACTCTTCGGCCCAGGAGTCCAAGGAGAATCGCAGGCCCTGCGGCAAGCGGCCGCCCGATTCCCGTTCAAGCCTTCCGACGATCTCCTCGGCCTTGAAGCCCCAGGCCATCGCCGCCGTCATGGCCGGCCGATCCAGCCTGAGTCCCCAGAGCCTTCCGCCTTCCTCCAGCCGCGCGACAGCGCAGGCCCAGGCCCGGACGGCGACGCCGGCGCCCGCCGACAGGCGTATCTCATGCGACGACGAAGCGCTTAACGAGGGGCCTACGCCTTCGCCGTAGCGCGGCGGGGCGGCCAAGGCCCAGCCGCCGTCGGGCCGCTCGACGGCTAGGCCGAGCCGGGCGCAGGCTTCCAGGAGCGCGGCGGGGAGGGCCGCGTCGTCGGGCTTAACGCCCCGGCCTAAGGCCGCCGTAGCCTGAAGGGCGGCGTCGGCGAAGAGGAACAGCGCCTCGCGGCGCGGCAACGCGGAGCTACCCGATACGCGCTCCCAAAGGATGCTCAGGGCCAGGGCTCCGTGCTCCCTGCCCGCCTTATCGAGCTCGGCCGCCCCCGCGGCGAGCCATGGCGCGAGGCCGCGGCCTAAGCGCTCGGCGAGCTCCAAGAAGCCGCGCGGGAAGAAGGCCGGACGCCCGGACTCGTCCTCGGCGAAAACGCCGGCCTTGGCCAAGGCGCCTAGATAGGCGGAGAGCGTCGCCTCGACGGCTAAGAAAGGCGCGGCGCCCTCGGCTATAGCCTGGGCGGACTTCGAGAGGCTCGTGCGGCTCTTAAAGGCCGGCTTGGCCTGGGCGCAGGCCGAGACCAAGGCGCAAAAGCCTAGGAGCGGGTCGGCTCCTAAAAAGGGCGCGCCTTCGGCGGCCGCCGACCCGAGGCAGAAGGGCGCGCCGGCGACGATATCGGACAGAAACGGCGAGAGCGCCGCGAGGCGGGCCTTGCCTTCGTCGTAGGCGTAGATGACCATCCTGGCCTTCAGGTCGCGCAGGCGGGCCGCCGCCGCGGCGGGGGCGGCCCCCCCGGCGACCAGGAGGCGCTCGAGGTAGGCCTCCGGCAGCGGCCCCCGGCGGCTGAGCAAGGCGGCGACGAGCCGGTCGGTCTCGTCCATCAAGGCCGCCATGCGCGCGCGGATGTCGGGACGCGCCAAGTACAGCTCGAGGCGCGATACCAGGCCGTGCTTATTGAAGGGGGTCTTGAGCGGACCGAGCCAGCGGCGGGCGGCCTCGATGACCAGGCCGTCGCGATCTGCTATGAGCTTCTCTCGCCATCGGACTAGGCCGTCGGGGTCCACTCGCCCTCCTCCCATGCCTCTATAGTATAGCGGTATCCCTGCTCGGTAAGGAAGCGCCGGCGGTTGTCCGCGTAGTCCTCCTCCACCGTAAAGCGCGATACCAAGCTATAGAAATAGGAGTTCTTCTTCTTCGGCCGGAGTATGCGGCCCAGGCGCTGGGCCTCCTCCTGCCTGGAGCCGAAGGTGCCGGATAGCTGGACGGCCACCGAGGCGTCGGGCAGGTCGATGGCGAAATTCGCCACCTTGGAGACGACGAGGACGCGTATCGTCCCGGCGCGGAACTCCCGATACAGGCGCTCGCGCTCCGCGTTGGGGGTAGCGCCGGTGATGAGCGGCGCGCCGAGCTCCTTGGCCATGGCCCTGAGCTGGTCCAGGAACTGCCCTATCACGAGTATCAGGTCCTCGCGATGGTTCGCCACGAGCTCCTTCAGGACGCGGGCCTTCAGGGGGTTCTCCGCGGCCAGGCGGTGCCGCTCGCGCAGGGCCCCGCCCAGGTAGCGCAGGCGGTCATGGTCGGACATAGGTACCCTGATCTCGCGGCAGAAGGCTTCGGCGATGAAGCCCTTGGCCTCGAGCTCCTTCCAGGGCACGTCGTAGCGTTTGGGGCCGATCAGGCTGAACACGTCCTCGGCCATGCCGTCCTCGCGCACTAAAGTGGCGGTGAGCCCTAAGCGCCTGACCGCCTGCACCTCGGCCGTGACGCGGAAGACCGGCGCGGGCAGGAGGTGCACCTCGTCGTAGATGATGAGGCCCCAATCCGAGCGCCTAAGGAGCTGGAAGTGGGGGAAGTCAGCGTCCTTATCGGGGCGCCAGGTCAGGACCTGGTAGGTCGCCACGGTGACGGGCCTGATCTCCTTGGCCGCGCCCGTATACTCGCCCAGGTCCTCGGGCCGTAGGTCGGTCTTATCGAGGAGCTCGTCCATCCATTGATGGACGGCGGCGACGTTGGTGGTGACGATGAGGGTGCGCCGGCCCAAGGCCGCCATGGCGGCCATGCCCAGCACGGTCTTGCCCGCCCCGCAGGGCATGACGACGACGCCGTAGCCGGTGCCCGGCGCGCCGCGTCCGAGGAAGGCGCGGAGCGCGTCGTCCTGGTAGGCCCGGAGGCCGAAGGGTCGGCCGGCGGCGCTCTCGGCCCGCAGGGCGATGGGATGGGGCTCGCCGTCGACCAGGGGCGCCTCGTCCAGGGCCGGCCAACCCAGCTTGATGAGCTCGCGCTTGACGCTGCCGCGGTCGACGAGCCGCAGGGAGAAGCCCCGGTCGTCGGGGACCAGCATCGAGGCCAGCTTGCGGCTGGATTCGATCTCCTTGCGCACGAAGGGGTCGCGGCAATCCAGGCGCAGCGCGCCGTCGGGGCCGCCGGCCCGGATGGAGAGTCGCCCGAAGCGGCCCATGGTCTCGCGCAGGGCGGCCTCCATAGACGGCGGGAGCTCGTAGCGCGACCAGCGCTTAAGCGAGGCGACGACCTCGTCGGAGCCCAGTCCCGCGCTCGCCGCGTTCCAGAGCGAGAGGGCGTCCAAGCGATAGCTGTGGAAATGCTCGGGGCTTTTCTCTAGGGTGGCGTAGGCGGCCAACTCAGCGCGCGCCTCCTCGAAGGCGCTATCGTGGGCGTCTAAGAGGAGCGAGCTATCGCTCTGCGCTATCAGGGGCTTGCCGTCCATCACGACGTTGTAGCACGCGCGCCGGAGGGCTGTCAAAGAAGCCGGCGCGCCGGGCGTCAGGCTAGGGCAGCCGTTTCAGCGTCAATCGGATAGGCAGGTGGTCGGAGTAGCCCGAGCCGCTCCGGGTCGACCAGGCCAGCGGCCGCCCGCGCTCGTCGACGAGGAAGGCCGGCGGCGAGGCGTCGAAGCCCTCGAATCGGATCGCCCCGCCTATAGCGGCGCCGGCCGACAAGAGGAAATGGTCGATGCGCTCGCGCTCATCCTGGTAGAGATAGCTGTAGCCGTCATCGTCGACGAACCAAGGGTTGAAGTAGACCGGCCCCGCGGCCGAGGCGCCCCCGGGCTCCGAGGCCAGGAGTAACCATGGCCCCGGCCCCGTCTCGGCCGGCATCAGGGCCGTCGGGTAGACGCGCGCGACGCGTTCGTACTCGTCGGGGTTTTCATTGAGGTCGCCGGCGATGACGACGGCCGCGCCGGGCTCGGCGGCTAGGCGCCCCGCGACCAGGGCGTTGAGGAGCGAGGCCGCCCCGCGACGCTCGGCCTCGGTCTCGGCGGCCCCGCCGAGCTTGCTCTTCCAATGGCATACGAACAGGACCAAAGTCGTCCCGCCCAGGTCGATCTCCGCCTCCAGGATCTCGCGGGGCACCGAAGCCGGAGCGCCCGGCGGCGGGAGCGCCTTATGCGCGCGTAGGGCGAGCACGGGATAGCGCGACAGGAGCCCGGAAGACAGGACGGCGGATCGATCCTTCGCCATCAGGACATAGGGATAGCCGCCGAGCTCCTCGGCTAGGTCGTTCAGGGCCCGTTCGTTCTCTATCTCCTGCAGGGCGAGGAGGTCAGGGCCGCCAGGCAGCGCCCCGCGGACCGCCGAGGCGGCGTTCTTCAAGCGCCGGCGATAGGCTTCTTCGTTCCAAGCGGCAGCGGCCTTGAAATCCTCGTACTCGCCGCCGTGGTCGACCGGGTCGAAGAAGGTCATGAGGTTATAGCTCATGATATGGATCGCGGTCCCGGACTTAGGCTCCATGGAACAGGAGCCGCAGGCCGCGAGCGAACTGAGGATAGAGGCGGCGAGCAGGGCGAAGGCGGCCGCCCGCGCGCGGGGGGGCGACCAGGGGCGACGGGCGGCCGACGGCGCAGCCGCCGCCTTACTATTCGGCATAGGACCTCCGGGCGGCCGGAGGTCCCGTATCCGGGGCGCGGCCTAGCGGGCCTTAAAGGCCTCCGTAAGGCAGTACGCCGCGGCGCGCTCCGCCGCTTGCGCATCCTGGCAAACAGGCATAAATTCCTCGCCGATTATAGCCTCGTAGGCTTGGACGTAGCGCATGGCCGTCTCGATCCTGACCTCGTCCGGGATGGCCGGCGGCTCGCCGTCGCCCTTGAAGCCGCGGGCCAAGAGCCAGCGGCGGAAGGCTTCCTTGTCGAGCTCGCGCTGCTCTACGCCATCGTCGAAGCGCCTCTCGTAACCCTCGGCGAACCAGTAGCGGCTGGAATCGGGGGTATGGATCTCGTCGCCCAGGCAGAGCCTGCCGTTCGAGACGCCGAACTCGTACTTGGTGTCGACGAGGATGAGGCCGCGCCGGGCGGCCAGCTCCTGCCCGCGGGCGAAGAGGGCCAAGGCCGCGCGCTCGAGCTCGCGCCAGGTATCGGCGTCCACGGCGCCCGAGGCTACGAGCTCGGCCCCCGAGCAAGGGCGGTCGTGGCCGGAGGCTTCCTTGGTGGAGGGCGTTACGACGGGGCTGGGGAAGCGCTCGTTACAGCGCAGGCCGGACGGCAGGCGGAGGCCGGAGACCGGCCGGCCGGCTTGATAGTCGCGCCAGGCCGAGCCGCTCAGGTAGCCGCGCACGACGAGCTCCGCCGGGAGCATCTTGAGCTTCCGGGCTACGACGCAACGGCCGCTTGAGCGGACCGGGTCGTAGCCGCCGAGCTCCGAAGGCGGCACGAGGTGGTTGGGTACGATATCGGCGGTTTGGTCGAACCACCAGGCGGAGATCCGGGCGAGGACTTCGCCCTTCCAGGGCACCGTCGAGAGCACCCGGTCGAAGGCGGAGATGCGGTCGCTGGCCACGAGGACGGCCCGGTCGCCGTAGAAGGCGACGTCCCGCACCTTGCCCTCGTAGACCCGGGCGCCCGCGGGAAGGGCCTCGGTCTGGGCGCCGCTCGTAAGGCCGGCGTAACAGCCGGCCAGGGCCGCCTTGAAGCCCTCCGGGCTCACAGCCCGAGCTCTCCCCGCGTCTTAACGACCCGCGAGACCAGGCCATAGGCGGCGGCCTCCTCGGCGTTCATCCAGTAGTCCCGGTCGGTGTCCTTGACGACGCGATCCAGGGGCTGGCCGGTCTCCTCGGCGATGAGCTTATTAAGCTTATCGCGGGTCTTCTCCAGCTCGCGCGCGTGGATCTCGATCTCGGTAGCCACGCCGCGCAGGCCCGAGAGCGGCTGGTGGATCAGGTAATGGCTGTTCGGCAGGGCTATGCGGCGTTCCTTCGGCGCGGCCAGGAGTATCAGGGCGCCGGCGCTGGCCACGAGGCCCATGCCTATCATCCAGACCTGGGGCTTCACGAAGCGGGCCATGTCGAAGATGGCGTAGCCGGCGTCCACGTCGCCGCCGGGGCTGTCGATCATGATCTTGATCGGCTCGTCGCCCTTGGCCTCCAGGAGCAGGAGCTGGCGCACGACGCGCTCGGCCAGATCCTTGTTCACCTGGCCGGAGAGGAGGACGGTCCGGGTGTCGAGGAGCTTCTCTAGGAGGGCGTCGGATGGCCTGCCTGGCTTCTCATCTTCGTCGTCATCGTCGTCGTAGCGGCTATATATCTGGCTGTAGCGGGACATGGCTTCTCCTTAGTGAGCGCATATACGGATTTGAGTGCCTAGTATACTGAAAAGGGCCGCTTTAGACTACAAAGGGCGCCGGGCTCGGCGCTGGGGCTTGATATTCATATGATTTTTTATATATTTAACGTACTTGAGTCGGAAGCTCCGGTATAGGAAGCCGGTCAGCCGAAGGTCCAGGAGAAACGGGGCTGTACGGGCCCTCACAGAGGAGATCTCATGACCATAACGATCCGAAGGAAAGCCCGCATCGGCCTAGCCGTAGCGTTCGTATTGGCCGCCTCCGCGCTCGGACTGTCCTCATGCGCCAAACCCGGCTCGGAGGCGCCGCTCGCCACCACGACGGCCGCGCCGGCGCCGACGCCGGTCATAGAGGCGGCCCAGCCCCAAGGCGCGCCTTGGTACGCCGCGCGGCTCGAGGCGATGGGATTCTACGTCTTCCCCGTGCCCGAGCCCCTGCCGCCCATGACCGTCCGCGAGCTCGGCGGCAAGGAGACCGGGGTGCAGGCCATGGCCGGCAAGGTCGTGCTGCTCAATTTCTGGGCCACCTGGTGCCCGCCCTGCCGCGCGGAGATGCCGTCCATGCAGGTCCTGCACGACAAGACCCGGGACGTGGCCTTCGACATCATGGCCGTCAGCGTCGCCGAGAAGCGCGATACGGTCACCGGCTTCCTCAGGGACAACCCGCGCTACAAGTTCCCCATCTTCTTAGACGAAAACGGCTCCGCTTCGGCTCCCTTCGTATCGCGCGGCATACCCACGACCTTCATCTTGGATAAGCAGGGACGCGCCATAGCCGGCGTCGTAGGCGCCCACATGTACGACGGGCCTGAGACCGTCGCCTTCTTCCGCGAGCTGGCCGAGCGCCTGTGAACGCCCAGGTCGGCATCCTGGCGGCCGCCGGGGCGGGTCTCCTATCGTTCCTCTCGCCCTGCGTCCTCCCGCTCATTCCCGGCTACCTATCCTTCGTAAGCGGTAAGAGCGCCGCCGAGCTACGCGACGGTTCGGCTCGGGGCCTGGTGTTCCTACGCTCCGCCTTCTTCGTGCTGGGCTTCAGCGCGGTCTTCGTGAGCTTAGGCCTGATCTTCTCAGGCGGCGGCATGCTCCTGGCTGGCAAGGCTAGCCGTTGGATCAACTTAGGGGCGGGACTGATCATAACGCTCTTCGGCCTCAACATGATCTTCGACTTCATCAAGATCCTAAACCGCGAGGCGCGGGCTCACGTGCAATCCAAGCCGGCGGGGGCCCTGGGCTCGTTCGTGGTGGGCATGGCCTTCGGCGCCGGCTGGACGCCCTGCATCGGACCGATCCTGGCCTCTATCCTGTTCATGGCGGCGCGCTCGGGCCGCGCCGCCGAGGCTGCGGCCCTGCTCGCCGCCTATTCGCTCGGCCTTGGCCTGCCCTTCCTGGCGGCGGGGCTGTTCTTCGAGCGCCTCTCGCCGCTCATGAACTGGCTCAAGAAGCGGGGGCGCGAGCTCAGGATAGGCTCGGGCGTCCTGCTCGTCGCCTTGGGCCTGGCCATGGCCTTAGGCCGGCTCACCACCCTAAACGGCGCCTTCTCCCGTGCGGGGATAGCGCTCATGGGCTTTAGCGCCTCCGACCCCTACGGCGCGCGCATCGCCGCCGCCCTAGCCTGGGCGGCCCTGGCCGCCATCGCCTTAGCCCTGCCCCTTATTCGCAAGAGGCCGCTCCTTCGCTGGTGGCGCCTGGGCTTGGTCGGGCTCTTCACCGGCTTGGCAGCCCTGGAGGCCTTCGGCGCCATCGGGACCGTCGCCTTCCTGGGCCGCTGGCTGCTCTTCCAAGGGGCTTAATCGCGGCGACCGGCTCCGTCGCCCGGCTAGTTCGCTTCCTCGAGCATGGCGGCGAGGAAGGCCCGCACCCCGGCCTCGCCGTCCTCATAGTACAGCTCGGCGTAGGCCGTAGCCGCGCCGACCACGTTGCGGCCGTACTGCCGGGTCTCGGCGAAGTCCAAGGTCTCGAGGAAGAGGTCGGCCGGGAAGCGCGGGGCGGAGGCCTCCCAGCGCCTAAACCTCGTGAGGCCGGCATTATACGCGTACAGGGCCGGTAAGGTCCGTCCCCCGACCGAGTCTAGGAGCCTGCGCAAGTAGGCCGCGCCGATGAACAAGTTGTCATCGGGATCCCTGGCGTCGTAGCTCGGCATCCGCAGGCGGCCGGCCATCTCGTCAGCGGTGGCAGGCATGAGCTGCGACAGGCCTATGGCGCCGGCGCTCGATACTACGGCGGGCTGGAAGAGGCTCTCCGAACGCACGAGTCCGTAGAGCAAGGCCGGCGATATGGCGCGCAGGTTCGCGTTGGCTTCGACGGTTTCAAGGTAGGGGCGCGGCCAATACAGCTCCTTGTCGCGACGCGTCGGCTTAAGGCCGTCGCGCGAGAAGAGCGGGGCTATGAGGCGGATGGCCTCGGCCGCGTCGTCCCGGGTGGCCATGGCCTCGGCGGCGGCGCGCAGGGTGTCCGCGCCGAGCCGCCTGAAGGCGGTCCCGAACTCCGATCGTACGCGGCGCGCCAGCCCGAAGGCGACGAGGCCCAGGGCGTAGTCGTCGTCAGCGGCCTCCACGATGGCCGCCGGCGCCTCGGTGGGCGCGGGCCGAGCCCCCGCGGGCTCGGCGGGCGGCTCGACGGAGGCGCCCGCGCCCGGAGCGCCGGCCTCGCCGGCCCGAGCCTGGGGCTCGGGGGCGCCCGGGCCGTCGGCCGGATCGGCGAGCGGAAGCCCGAGCCTATAGGCGGCTAAGAGCCTATACCAGGGGTCATGGCTTTGGCGGTAGGCGGCTTGGTAGCCTCGCCGCGCGTAGGCTTCCAGATCTAGGCCGCCTCGCTGCGCCGGGGCTATGACGCCGACCTCCGCCGCGCGCGCCGAGATATAGGCCATGCGGGCGGCGTCGCGCCCCGCTCCGCGGGAGACCACGGCGGCGGCCAGGGCCGCGAGGGTCTGCCCGTCCCGCGAAGCCAGGGCACGCCTCGAGAGCGGCTCGACGAGGTCGGAATAATAAGCCGGCGCAGCGCTGAGCGCCAAAGCCTCCGCCAGGGCGCTCGCCGCGTCGCGCTGAGAAATCTTAGAGAGGCACTCGACGCGGTACCAATGCGCCGCGTCCCTGTCGGCCCCGGCCGAGGCGTAGGCGGCGGCCTGGGCGAAGGCCCCGGCCGCCTCGGCCCAGCGCTCTGCGGCGCGCGCGAAGCGGCCGTGCCAGAAGAGGCCGTGGAAGGCCTCCGCGTCGCCTAGGAGGCCGGCGCGCGCGCGCGCGGCTATCAAGGCCCAGCCGGCCTCGCCCTCGGCCCTGGAGCCGAAGATGAAGGCGCGGGCGGCGTCGGAGGCGGCCGGCCGCGGGAGCCCGGCCATGAGGGCGGCGAGCTCCTCGGGAGTCAGCCGGACGGCGGCCGGATCGAGCTCCGCCCCCGGCGAGCCCAAGCGCGCGTAGGCGCGGAAGGAGCGGACCGATGCGCCGTAATCCCGGGCGGCGCTCGCCGAGCGAGCCCGCGCCAACACGAGCGCCGCGGCGTCCAAGCTGGCGACGGCGGTATCGGGCGCCCGGTCCACGGCCTTCAAGGCGCGGGCCATAGCCGCCGCTACGCCGCCGGCTTGGCTATCCAGCCCGAAGAGCGCGCTAAAATCCATGAGCCAGGAGGGCGAGGCGACGGCCGATCCTATCTCGACGGCGCGGGCCAAGAAAGCCGGATCGGCAGCATACGCGGCGCCGAGCAGGCTCCGTTCAGCCTCGAGCCTGACCAAGGCGTCCGCCGGCCGGCCGGCGGCGGCGTAGAGCTCGGCCAGGAGCCCGGCGCGCCGGACGAGCGGCA
>CALKWG010000157.1 GCA_938004315.1 uncultured Spirochaetaceae bacterium | reverse complement strand
CTAGCCCATGAACGGGTAGCGCCAATCCTTGGGCGGCGCGAAGTTTTCTTTTATAGTGCGCGGGGTCACCCAACGCACGAGATTGAGCATGGAGCCGGCCTTGTCGTTGGTGCCCGAGCCGCGGGAGCCGCCGAAGGGCTGACGTCCGACCACGGCGCCGGTGGGCTTATCGTTTATATAGAAGTTGCCCGCCGCGTGGCGCAGCGCGCCGACGGCCCGCTTAAGCTCGTCCCGGTTACGTCCGAAGACGCCGCCGGTCAGGGCGTAGGGCGAGGTGGCGTCGACCAGGGCGTAGGCGGCCGGCAGGTCGGCGTCGTCGTAGACGTAGGCCGTGAGCACCGGACCGAAGATCTCCTCGACCATCGATTCGGAGCGCGGGTCGTCGCTCAGGACGAGGGTGGGCTCGATGAACCAGCCCTTGGACGAGTCGTAACCGCCGCCGGCCAGGATACGGCGGCCAGGATCGGCCTTAGCCCGGTCGATATAGCCGCTGATCGTTTTGAAAGCCCCCTCGTCGATGACGGCGTTGACGAAATTCGAGCCCTCCAAGGGCGACCCGACCTTGATCGCCTTGATCTCGGCGACCAGGCGCGGCAGGAGCTCGTCGGCGCGCGAGCGCGGCAGATATAAGCGGCTCGCGGCCGAGCATTTCTGTCCCTGGTATTCGAAGGCGCCCCGGATTATGCCGGCCACGGCGGACTCGGGCTCCGCGTCCGGAAGGACGACGATGAAGTCCTTGCCGCCGGTCTCGCCGACGATGCGGGGGTAGGACTTGTAGGCGGCGAGGTTCTCCGCCGCGGTCCGCCACAGCGAATTAAAGACCGCGGTGGAGCCGGTAAAGTGTAGGCCGGCGAAGTCGGGCCGCGATAAGAGGGCGCCGGTGATCTCGCGGGCCGAGCCGGGCAGGAAGTTGATGACGCCAGGCGGGAGGCCGGCCTCTTCATACAGCTTCATGAGCCAATAGTTGGATAATACCGAGCTCGAAGCCGGCTTCCAAACCACGACGTTGCCCATGAGGGCGGGGGCCGCCGCGAGGTTGGCGGCGATGGCGGTGAAGTTGAAGGGACTCACGGCGTAGACGAAGCCCTCGAGCGGCCGATAGTCGACGATGTTAGTCTCGCCCGAGTCGGATCGGGGCTGCTCCGCGTAGAGCCGTTCGGCCAGGGCGGGGTTGATACGGAAGAAATCGGCCGTCTCGCAGACCGCGTCGATCTCGGCTTGGTGGAAGTTTTTCGACTGACCCAGGATGGTCGCCGCGGCGAGCTTGACCCACCAGCCCGAGCTGATAAGGGCGGCGGCCCGGCGGAACACGGCGGCCCGGCCGCGGAAGGGGAGCTCCGACCAGCCCTTCCATGCCGCCATCGCCGCGTCGGCGGCGGCGGCGGCCTCGGCGGCGCCGGCTTCGTGGTAGCGGCCGAGGACGAGCGTATGGTCGAAGGGCGCCCGGATTTCCTTCACGCGGCCGGTCTTTAGCTCGCGGCCGCCGATGGAGAGCGCTATCTCCGGCGGGTTCCGGATCATATGCTCGATTTCGGCCATGACCGCTACGCGCTCGGGGCTACCGGGGGCGTATGACTTGACGGGCTCGTTCGGGGGCATGAGCGGCGAGGGTTCCATGCCTATGGGGAGGGAATCGTACATGTCCATACTCCTTTCCAATGCGGGAGGTCTCGGCCTTTCGGCCGCGGCCCATCGGCTCCGTTCCGTAGCCGCGGAGAACGTTCGTTCGCCGCAACCTTAGGGTCTATCCGCCCCATGGCGGACGGCCTCTATTAAGAGGCGCGGAGCTCGGGGTATGGTATTAACAAGGATACCGGCGCGCTCGGCGCGCCCGGATCTCCGCCGACGGCGGGAGGGCCGTGGCCCAGGCTTAAATATACGGCCGTAGACGCTCGCACGGAAGCGGGAGGCCGCCGCCTCCGGGCTTTATACGTCAAATCGCATAAGCATACGCGGCCGCTTGCCCCGCGCCCCCGCTAGCCGCGCTCGGGTTCGGCCGATATCCTGCCGATGCTGTAACGGATACGAGCGAGTCGCCGCGAAGCGCCCGGCCGCGTCGTAGCCCCTACATCTTGGCGAGGTATCTGGATGACTCGGAATCTAGCGTTCGCGGTTTCATGGGCTCTTTCGCTCGTTAGCACCTTAGGCCTGATCACCGCCGGCGGGAGCGCCTCCGACCTGGTCGGCGCCCAGGTGGCCCAACCGGTCCCGGTTCCCGAGGACGCGGGGCCGACGGACGAACTCATCGTCGCCTACTACGGGCATCCCAACTCGCCGTACATGGGCATCGTGGGACGCCTCTCGCGGGAGGAGCTCGTCCGCCGCGTCAAGGCGACGGCCGCCGAGTATCAGGCCTTGGTCCCCGGCCGCCGCGTCGTGCCGGCGATCTACCTGATCTACGGCACCTGCCAGCCCGAGGGCAAGATAGGCTACCTAAGCGACGCGACGACGCTCGCCTATATACGCTACGCCGAGGAGCAAGGCGTACTCGTCTTCCTCGACCACCAGATCGGCGTAAATACGCTCCAAGCGGCCGCCGACCGGCTCCTACCCTATCTGCGCTTCCCGAACGTGCATATCGCCTTCGACTTCGAATGGCGCACCGCCCGCCCGATGGAGGAGATAGGCTTCGTGCGGGGCGACGAGCTCACCTGGCTCCAAGGCTACGTACGGGCCCATCTCGCGCGCGAGGGCCTAGGCGGCCGGCGATACATCGTCTTCCATCAGTTCAAGGCCAGCATGCTACGCGAAGCGGAGAAGGTCATAACGGGCATTCCGCAGGTCGAGCTGATCCACTGTACCTCCGGCTGGGGGCCGCCGCGGCTAAAGACAGCCACCCACGCCTATAACGCCGGCATCACGCAGATCCCCACCAAGGGCTTCAAGCTCTGGTACTACTATTCGGACAAGCCCGGCATCCACTACGACGACCCGCTCATGACGCCGGCCGAGGTGCTGGGCTTGAGCCCCCAACCCAAGCTGATCATCTACCAATAAAAGCGGGGCGCCCCGTCGGGCGCCCCTATCGTCCGCGCGCGGGCCGACGAAGCTCAGCGGCCGGCGAGCTCCTTGAGCGCCGCCTCGACGAGCGGCGCGGCCGAGAGCTCGGCGCCGACGGCCTCGCGCATCCACTGCCCGGGCGTGAGGCGCCCCAGGCGGCACATCCGCCCCATCTGCGAGCCCACGCTCTTACCCTTCAGCGCCGCCTCGATCTGGAACGAGATGATATGGCCCAGCGGGTAGTCCGGCAGGTACATGGCCGAGTCGACCATATGGGAGTACACGCCCAGGACCAGCGCGTCCTTGAAGCCGAAGGCGGGGGCGAAGTATCGGTTCCAGACGCCCTTGGCGATATCCATGGCCGCCTGCCTTAGGGCCCGGGCGTCGCAATCGGGATGTTCGTACATCCAGCGCCACAGCTCCATGTCCACCAGGGCGACGCCGGCTATCTCGCAGGTGGCCCAATAATCGGCCAGGACCGAGGGGCCGGCCGGCGCGTCGTCGCGCCCGAGGATCAGCATGTCGCGGGCCTGGAAGACGAAGGCGAAGGCCTCGGTGAAGGCGGTGTTCGGCACGCCGGCCAGGAAGTACTCGTCGATGCCGTGCAGGCTAAAGACCTGCTCGACGTTATGGCCGAGCTCGTGGCAGGCGATGTTGAAGCCCTTGTAGTCCATGCCGTCCGCCGGCACGCGGGTGCGCAGGCGCGCGGCGTCGGAGCGCATGGCCGCCGGCATGGCGTGGCCGGAGCCGCGGGCCTGGTCCACCTCGATGCGCGCCGCGAGCCAGTCGGCCGTCTCGGCCTCGAAGCCCAATACCCGCAGGATGCGCGGTATGTCGGCCTTGAAGGCGCGGGCGTCGGGATAGCGCGCGCGGGTGATCGCGTCGAGCTCGGCCTCCGCGGGCTTGGCGCCCGCTTGATCGAAGTCGCGGTACCAGACGTCGAAGGCCTCCAAAGGCCGTCCTAGGCGCGTCGAGACCAGCTTAGCCGCCTGGGCGTAGGCGGGCGAGGAGAGGAGCTCTACGAAGAGGCGCTCGACCTCCTTCTCCGGTATCTCCCGGTCGACGTTGAAGCGCCTAGCGATGAGCGAGGGCGCGTCGGGCGCCCAGGGGTCGACGCCGCGCTCGGCCCTGAAGATATCCAGGATGCGCCCATAGCGCCGGTCGGCCTCGCCTAGGCCTTCGCGGGCCTGATCGCGCGGGTCCCAGGCGAATTTCGGATTATCGACGGTCTCGCGCGGGATGCCGCCGTCTACCACGCGCTCCATGGCGGCGTAGAGGAGGCGCGGCCTCCGTAGGGCTCCCTCCTGGCCGTACTGGGCCTTGATCTCGTCGCGCATGTTCCAGTGCATGAGGAGGCGCTTTTCGGCGGGGAAGAGCGGCTCCTCGGCCTCGTCGCGGAGGCACGCCGGATAGATATTATAGCTCGATATATAAGTCTGGGCGTTCGAGAAGGCGGCGGCCAGGCGCTGCGAGGCCTCCGCCGGTACGCGGTCGGTCAGGGCGTCGCCTAAGCGCACCATGGCCCAGTCGCGGCGCGACCAGGTTGCGCCTTCCTTTATCTTCCGCTCCAGGCCCCGATAGGGGAAGTTCAGGTGGATGACGAAAGCCAGCTTGTTGCCGTAAAGGTCGTCGGAGACGTGGGCGCCGGGCGCCCAGGCGGCCAGGATCTCGTCCACCGGCAGTAGCGGCCCCTGGTCGACGTGCTGGTACCATTCCAGACGCTTGCCTATCTGGTGCAGGCAGCCGTAGAGCGTCTCAAAGACGCCTTCGAGCCGTCCGAAGAGCGCTTCGCGCTCGTCCTCGCTCGCGGCGAAATGCTCCGCGCAGAAGGCGGCGAAGGCGGCCTCGTCGCCGTCCTCGTCGCGCCAGTAGGACGCCGCGCAACGTACGCCCTCGAGCGCCCGGTCTCGGCATTCGTTGCCCTTGGCCTCGGTGATCTGATTCACGACCCGCTCGATGGCGGCGTCGTCTATGGGTAGCTTCATGCTCGTTCCCCCTCGTCGTCTATCAGGGTGATGAAAAACATCGAGTTTGTCATCACCCTGCCAGCCTATACCGAGGCCCTGAGGAGCGCAAGGTTGGCCTCGAGCGCCGGGCCGGCCATCAAATCGGCCAGGGCGCGCTCCGCATGCCCGAGCTCGAGCCCCGGCACGAGGCCGAGCCTTAAGAGCTCGGCGACCAGGGCCACGTTCTGCATCCTGGTATCGGGCAACTCTTCGCACAGGACCTTGTAGGCCTTGGCCGAGCTCGCGGCCGCCGCGGCTAAGACCTCGTCCTCGCCGACCGGCCCGCGGGCGCCGCTCCGTACGTCGAGCGCCTGCCAGCGCGCGTCGTACCAGAGCAGGGTCCCGCCGGGCGCCAGCATGTCGGCGGCCGCGCGCAGGGCTTCCGTTCGCTCCAAGGCTATGACCAACTGGGCCCCGCCTTGGGGCACGAGAGGCGAATGGGCCCCGCCTAGGCGCAGGTGGCTCGTGACCATGCCGCCGCGCTGGGCCAAGCCGTGGGTGTCGCAGCCGCGCGGCGACAGCCCCGCGTATTCGGCGGCGCGCGCCAGGAGCTCGGCTAAGAGCCCTATGCCCTGGCCGCCGACGCCCGCCATATAAACGTTAAAAACGGCGCTCATATCCTAGCTCTCCTTATTTCGCCGGGGCGTCGGGGACTATGGCCCCGGCCGGGCAGGTCTGGCGGCAGGAGCCGTCGCCTATGCAAAGCTCCGGGCTGACCGTCACGCGGCCCTCGGCGTCGCGCTGGAAGCTCGGGCAAGCGAAGCGCTCGACGCACTCGTGGTTCATCGTGCAGGTTTCCTGGTCGACGCGGACGCGGCGGGCGGCCCAGCCGGGCTTTCGCCTGGCCTCGCGGGTGAACTTGAGCATGCAGGGGTGCCTGGCTATGACCACCTTGAAGCCCGGCTCGTCCAGGGCCTCGGCGACCATGCGCGTAAGCTCGGCCTGCTTGTAGGTATCGACCTCGCGGATATTCTTGACGCCCAGGCCCTCCAGCGCGGCTCGGACGCTCAGGCGCTCGGCGTCGCCGGAGAAATTCCTCCCGGTGCCCGGATGGTCCTGGTGGCCGGTCATGGCCGTGGTCCCGTTCTCCATGA
>CALKWG010000156.1 GCA_938004315.1 uncultured Spirochaetaceae bacterium | reverse complement strand
ACCACCGAGATCTACACTCTTTCCCTACACGACGCTCTTCCGATCTAGGTTACGGCTCCGGTCGTTAGGCACGAAGCGCTGGCCCTTAAGGGTGACGTAGCGGCTTTCCGGCGGCTCTACGGTGGCGTAGACCGAGTCGCCGCGGCTTAGGAACTGATGGATGCGGAACGCAAAGGGCGGCTGATAGCCTTTCTCGGGGTCTTCCATGCGGTAGCCGGCCAGGAGGTGGCGCCGTATGAGCTGGGCGGAGGCTTCTTCCTCCAGGCCGCAGAGCGCGGCGAGCTCGGCCGCCGCGCCGCCCGGCCCGCCCACGGCCCGCGGCTTTCGGCGCCTGAGCGCGCCGCTTTCAGGCTCTCGGTCCAGGCCCAAGGCGGTCTCTATCCAGGAGGAAAGCGGGTGGGCGTAGAACGCGGCCAAGCCCTCCGGCTCGCGGTACGGCGAGAGCGCCGGCTCGAGCGCGGCGCGCAGCTCCGACGGCTCCGTCGGGAGCTCCTTAGTCGAGCGCCGTAAGGTCTCGCCTATCACGTTCTCGGGTCGTACCGGCATCCCGAAGAGCCGCGAGGCCACTTCCGCGACGCCGGCCTTCTGGGAGGCCAGGTCGCCGGGGCCGGCCATGGTCGCGGAGGTGCCCACGCAGCGAAGCGCGTCGCCGCCGAAGGCCTCGCGCACGCGCCGTATGAGCATGGCCACGTCTGCGCCTTGGCGCCCCCGGTAGGTATGCAGCTCGTCCATCACCAGGAAGGCCAAGTCCTTGGACTTCTCGATCAGGTCGCGGTCCTTCCAGCGCGTCAGGATGAGCTCGAGCATCATGTAGTTGGTAAGGAGAATGTCGGGCGGGTCCTTCAGGATCTGCTCGCGCTCTTCCTGGCTTTCCTGGCCGGTATAGCGCCGGTAGCTGAGCACTCCCTTCGTATCATCGGGCGAGATGAACTTCTTAAGCTCGCCAAGCTGGCTGTTAGCCAGGGCGTTCATGGGGTAGACGACGATGGCCTGGACGCCCTTCCCGGTCCCGCGGCGCAGGATATGGTCGACGATGGGTATGATGTACGAGAGGCTCTTGCCCGAGCCGGTGCCCGTCGTCAGGACGTAGCTCTCGCCGGTCCGCGCGACGCGCAGGGCCTCCTCCTGGTGGCGGTGGAGCCGCATCGACTTGCCGACGGTATCGGTCGACTTCTTGCCCGCCCTGAAGATGGGGCGGCAGGCGCCGCAGAGCACGCCTTCGTCGACGAGCTCGTCCACGGTCTTACCGGGCATGAAGCTCGGGTTAAGCTGCAAAAGCGGCTCGGGCCAGAGCTCGCCGCCGTCGTAGTGCATGGCGACCTTCTCTTCGATCCTTCGGTCGGCCACCTTCACGAAGCTCTGCACATAGTCCCTATAGTCGCGGATTAGCCGTGCCCTGACGTCGAATACGTTCATGATTACTCCGTGTTATTAATCTTTAACAATGCTAAGAGAGGCGGCGAGCTCCGAAAGGCAGGCTTCGTTCGGCTCTAATTTCATAAAGACGACGGCGTGGTCCATCGCCCGCGTGAGCGAGACGTAGACGAGGTTGCGCAGCATGGCCTGCGAAGCCTTCTCATCCAGGTCGTCGTAGGCCGGCAGGAAGGGCAGCCACAGAAGCGTAAGGGGGAACTCAAGGCCCTTGCTCGAGTGCAGGGTAGAGACGCGCACGATGCCCGGCGCGGCGAAGCTGAAATCCTCCGCCTTGACGCTCGCCGCCGCGAGCCCCTCCTTCTTAAGGAGATCCTCCACCAGGCCCGCCTCGCGGTTGCTAGGCGCCAGCACGCCTACGTTCTCCGGGTCGTAGCCCAGCTTATCGACGGCCAGGCGGACGTATTTGGCGAGCTCCTTACGCAGCTCGGCGGCGCTCTCGGCGCGCACCAGCTCGGGCTCGGGTCCCTCCCGCAGGATAGAGTTCGCCCGCTCGTCGCGCGCCGCGGCGCCGAGGTAACGCTCGGCAGCGTCATGGATCTGCCTGGTGTTCCTGAAGTTGGTCTTAAGCAGCTTCGTGCGGCCCGAGACCGAGACGCCCGACCGCAGGTAGGGCGAGCCGATCTTATAGATGGACTGCCCGTCGTCGGCCGCCAGGACGAGGCCGGAGGACGAGAGCTCCTTGAAGACGCGGAGCATGACCGCGGGGAGGTCCTGGGCCTCGTCTACGAAGATGCGGGCGGCGCCGTCCTCGGGAGCCGCGCCGACTTGGGCTTCGTCGCCTAAACGCTCAAGGAGCCGCAGGCAGGCGAGGTTGCGCGAGTAGGCTCCCGTCTCGGCCGCGCGCTCGCTTAGGCGCCGTTGGATCTCCCAGACCAGCTTGCGCTGCGCCTGGTTCAAGGGCTGCTTCATGCCGCGGCGCAGGATATGCTTCTCCAGATAGTCCTCTTCGGAGATCATATTCGCCCAGATCACGTCCTCGATCTCCGTCGCCAGCTCCTCGTCCGAAAGGAACGACGTGGCGTTATACGGCTTGATGGCGGCGCCGGGCAGCTTGAAATCGATATGGGCGCCGGGGAAGCGCCGCCCGAAGGCTGAGACGAGGAACGCGTCGGCGGTAGAGACCCGGATGGCCCCTTCGTCCTTGCCGACCACGGCCGCCAGATAGCGGCTGTATTTCACCAGGGTATTGGTATAGGTGAGGAGCAGGATGTCGGCCCGCCCCTCGAAGCCCAGGCTCTGCCGCGCCGAGGCCAGGTAGCGCTCGAGCGCGTGGAGGAGGACCAGGGTCTTTCCCGTGCCGGCGCCGCCCTTGACCAGGTAATCCCCCCGCTCCTTGACCGACTCTACGGCGGCCTCCTGCTCCGGCGTGAGCTTCATGACGCTGCGCTCGAAGTCCACCCTCGTGCGCGTGAACAAGGAGAAGCGTTCCAGGTAGGAAAGATAATCTCCGACGCCGTCGTAGCGGCTCAAGGCCGCCGCGACCTGGGCCTTCTCCTCCTCGGTGCGGCGCAGGCGGGACCTAAGCTCGTCCACCTTGCCGTCCTTGCGGTCGACCGCGTCGCGCAGCTGGTCAAGCTCGCGCCGCTGGCCCTCCTCGCGCGCCTTTATGGCCTCCAGCTCTTGCTTAAGCTCGTCGTAGCGCTCGGACTGACGTAAGAGGCTCTCCCCCGCGGCCTCCAGCTCCTTAAGCCGCCTCTTAGCGGATTCCAGCTCTTTGGCCAGCTCGTAGCCCGACGAACCGCCCGCCCCGAAGCGCTTAATAGAGTCGGCCAGCTCGCCCAGGGCGGCGTCCTGTATGCCCAAGCCTTCGCAGACGGCCAAGAAGTTGTAGACGGAGGCCTCGGCCTCGTCCCGGGTAACCGCCGAGAACTGATGACGCACCCTATTGGCCAGGTCATGCTGCTTGGCGAAGCGTATGAAGGACTTCCTCACCTCGGGGCTCAGGCCTCGCCTGCCCTGCGCCTCCTCCATGAGGAGGTCTATTACCTCGGGGAACTTCGCATAATAGGAGAAACCGGGATTCAGGGCGTTAGCCAAGCCCTCCAAGAAGGAGTGCAGGGCCAGAAGCAGGAAACCCGCGTCAGACGATGAAAGGGAGACGATTCGTTTTAGAGCTTTTGAATAATTTATTGCCATGATTTTGGTCACATTCTACATGCTTATAAAGCAATGTGCAATGAAAAGCGCATTTTCCTTATTCAGCTGTTTCCCGCTTGATATCATCCTCCCAGTCCTTTTCGACTCATGGAATTGATAAAGAATGTCATGAAACGAAAGCTCTCATTCCTTTCATACATCTTTAACCGTAGCCATGCCGTCCTCACAGCGCATTGATGATATAGGCCGCTAACGCGGCGCCGACAGCCAGAACAAAAAGGAGCGCGCGGCCGCCCGCGTTGTCCTGCTTTGCCGGCGGCGATGATCCTGCCGAGTAATTGGCTGTCTGGCTCGAGCTTGCCGTACCGGCCGGGCGTGCCGTCGCTTGGGAGGCGGGGGCCTGCCTGAGCTTTTGAAGGAGCTCTTCGTTGCTGGGTTTGGAAGCCTTCGCCGTTCCGGCGGTCGGTCCGGCGGTCGGTCCGGCGGCCGTTCCGGCAAACGACCCGCCGGCGGGGCCTGCCTGTCGAGCCGGAGATCGGAAGAGCGTCGTGTAGGGAAAGAGGGTAGATCTCGGGGGGAGCCGGATCATTAATCAAACCAAAGACGTATAAGCGGA
>CALKWG010000155.1 GCA_938004315.1 uncultured Spirochaetaceae bacterium | reverse complement strand
ACCACCGAGATCTACACTCTTTCCCTACACGACGCTCTTCCGATCTTTTAGGCTTGGCCAGGGCGGGGCCGAGGGTCGCGATGAGTTCGTGGAGCTCGTCCATGGCCTCGCGGTCCTCGTCGCGGAAGAAGCCGCCCGAGTAGATGCGGTACTCGGGGTCGGCGTCGGCGGCGCCGCGGCCGTCCGGGGCGAACACGGCGGCCAGCTTCTGGATGAGGCCGGGCTCCTTGCTCAGGGAGGCGGCTCGTTTCCCGGCTAAGGCGGAGTCCAGGCCCAGGCGCGCCTCGGCTTTGGCGTCCAGGATGGACAGGGGCGCCAGGTAGGGGCAGCGGCCGAGCCGTATCTGCACGAGGGGTATGCGCTCGCCCTCGGCCAGCTCGGCGGCCTTGCCGAAGACCCGGCGCTTGAGCTCGTCCACCGAGAGCGAGACCAGGGGCTCCGGGTCCCGACGCAGGTCCACCGCGACGACGAGGTCGCGGCGGCCGGGGACCATGCCCACGGGCGCGATGATCGCGCTGCAGCCGCGCTCGCTCGTGTAGGCGGCCGCCGTGTGCACGAGGGGCTCGCGGCCGGCCAGGTCGATGAGGGGCCGGAGGGCGTCGCGGCTACGATGCCGCCAGTACCAATCGTAGAGCCGGCCCTGCCGCTCCCGCACCAGCCTGGCCAGCGCTATGGTCGCCTCTATGTCGGCCAGGGCGTCGTGGGCGTGCTCGAGGCGGACTTCGTTGGCGGCCGCCATCGCGCCGAGGGTGAAGTCGGGCCGGCCCTTATCGTTCACGGGCCAGGCCATGCCCTCGGGCCGCAGGTCCCGCGCGGCGCGGAAGAGGTCGATGACGTCCCAGCGGCTGTTGCCGTCGGCCCACTCGCGCTCGTAGGGGTCGAAGAGATTGCGGTAGAAGAGGTTGCGTACGAATTCGTCGTCGAATTTTATAGAATTATAACCGGCAACGCAGGTGCCCGGCGCCGACATCTCGGTCCGCAGGGCCTTGGCGAACTGGTACTCGGGTATGCCCTCGTCCATGGTCTGGCGGGGCGAGACGCCGTGCACCATGCAGGCGTAGGGGCTGGGGAGGTAGTCGGGCGTTATCGTGTTGTAGAGGACGAGGCCGCCCGAGACGGGCTCGAGGGCTTCGTTCGTGCGCACGCAGGCGAACTGCGCGATGCGGTCGTGTCGGGGCTCCAGGCCGAAGGTCTCGAGGTCGTACCAGAGTATGCTCGCCATGCGCGCAGTATAGCGAGGCGCGCGCCGCGTGGCCATGGCCGCCGCGCGGTGACGCGCCGCATGCGACGCGCCGCAGGCGCGATGACCCTTGACCCTCGCCGCCTTCGGGCGCGAAAATACGCGGACGGAGGGGCGCGTGCATAAGGACGAGCGCAGGGTTCTGGAGCAGTACATCAAAGAGCGCGGCCTTAAGCTTACCGCCGCGCGCATGACGGTCCTCGAGGCCTTTATGTCGCTGGAGTCGCACGTGACCGCGGAGGCGGTCTACGAGGCGGCCAAGCGCCTCGACCCGGGGATCGGGCAGGCCACCGTGTTCCGCGCCATGAAGTTATTCCGCGATGCCGGCCTGGCCCGCGAGGCCTGCCACGACGAGGGCGCCCGGCAGTTCGAGCACGCGTGGCGCCACGCCCACCACGACCATTTAAGCTGCGTGCGTTGCGGCGCCGTGGTCGAGTTCGTCGACCCCGCGATAGAGAAGGCCCAGGATGCGGTGTTCAAGCGCTACGGCTACGCGGCCGACGGGCATCGCCTGGAGCTCTACGGCGTCTGCCCCGCCTGCGCCGCGGCGGGAGCCCCGCTACGGGGCGACGGGGAAGCGTAGGCGGAAGACCGTGCGGCCGCCCTCGCGGCTATAGCTGGCGCCGCCGCTTAACTGACCGGCCAAGCCCTCTATCAGCTTGATGCCGAGGCTCCCGGCGTGCGCCGCCGGGGCGTCGAGCGCGCCGTTACCGTCGTCGGCGATCTCCAAGGACAGGGCCTCCGGCTCCGAGCTTAAGCGCAGTTCGATACGGAGCGGCTCGGCCCGCCCGCCGGCGTGCTTGAACGCGTTGGTCAGCGCCTCATTGACGATGAGGCCCAGGGGAGCGGCCAGCTCCATGGGGAGCTCGCGGCTCGGGCAGTCGAGCGTGACGACGGGCGGGAGCCTGGGGTCGCCGACCGCGCGCCGCACGCCGTCGGCCAGGGTCTTCAAGTACTCGCGTACGTCCACCGCCGAGATGTCCGCCTTGCGGTACAGCTGCTCGTGCACGAGCGACAGCGCCTTGACCCGCCCCGAGAGCTCGCCGAGCTCGCGCCTAAGATCCGCCGTCGCGGCGCGCCGCGCCTGCAGGCTGATGATGCTCAGCACGAGGTTCAAATTATTCTTAACGCGGTGGTTGAGCTCCTTGAATAGGAGGTCGCGGGCGGCGAGCGCCTCGCGGAGCTCGCGCTCGGTAGCGCCGCGCAGGGCCCGCTCGCGCTCCAACTTGCGGTAGAAATCCGAGAGGTAGCCTAAGGCCGAGCCCAGGACGAGCCCCGCGAGCTCGGCTATGGGCTTGGAGGCCGGCGAGAATTCCGGGCGGCCGATGATCTGGAACAGCGCGAGGTTGGCCGGCAGGCCGAAGGCGCCGGCCAGGAGGCCGCCGGGCAGGCCGAAGCTCATAGACGTGGCTAGGAGCGGCAGGATTATCAGGTAGTTGGAGGAGACCTCAAGCGTCGGGCCGGCGGCGACGACGAGGGCCGCGTAGACGGCCCAGGATAGAAGGGCGATGGCCACCTTATGTCGGCCGGTAAAGAGGGCGTGTATGCGCCCTAAGAGGCGGTCGAAGCCCGAGTACAGCGCCTCGGGCGCCTCGGGTACGGCGTCGGAGCCGGGGCCGCCGCGGGGCGGCCGCCGGCCTTGGGTCGTCACTATTCGTCGTGCTTGGAGGCGGCTTTCTCGCGCTTCTCCTTGCGCTTCTCCATCATGGTCTTCTGGGGCTTCTTCTTCGGTTCTTTCGGCTGCTTGCTCTTCTCACCCATAGTCGTTGCCTCCTGGCTCGGTCGCTTTGCGGGGCGGCCCGGGCCGCCCGCGCCTAAGTATACGCTCCCGGCATGGGGCAGGCAATGGACAGTTCAGTTCTAGCCGACGAGATTGCACACCGCCGGGCTTTTTGCTACAGTGTCTAGAAGCACCGGAGGGTATGACATGAAAGCCGTCGAGCTCGAGAAAGCCTACGACCCCAAGCAGTTCGAAGACCGTATCTACGCGGCCTGGAAGGCCGAAGGCCTTTTCCAGCCGAACGCCGGCGTCCGCGAGGGCGCGCCCAAGAAACCCTTCGTCGTCGTCATACCCCCGCCCAACGTCACCGGCGTCCTGCACGTCGGGCACGGCCTCAATAACTCCCTGCAGGACATCCTGATACGCTACCACCGCATGACCGGCCGGCCGACCCTCTGGGTCCCCGGCACCGACCACGCCGGCATCGCCACCCAGCACGTGGTGGAGAAGAAGCTCCGCGAGCGCGGCGTCAAGCGCCGGGAGCTCGGGCGCGAGAAGTTCATCGAGGAGACCTGGAAGGTCAAGGACGAGCACCACGCCGTCATCACCAAGCAGCTCGAGAAGATCGGCGCCTCCTGCGACTGGAGCCGCGAGCGCTTCACCATGGACGAGGGCCTGTCCAAGGCCGTGCGCGAGGTATTCGTGCGGCTCTACGAGCGGGGCTTAGTCTACCGCGGCAAGTACCTGGTGAACTGGTGCTGCTCCTGCGGTACCGCCCTGGCCGACGACGAGGTAGAGCACGAGGACGAGCAGGGCGCGATGTACCACATCCGCTACGAGTACGCCGACGGCTCGGGCTCCATAGAGATCGCCACCACGCGGCCGGAGACCCTCTTAGGCGATACGGCCGTGGCCTTCCATCCCGAGGACGAGCGCTACAAGGCCCTCGAGGGCAAGCTCCTGCGCCTGCCCCTAGCCGGCCGCGACATTCCGCTGATCGCCGATACCTACGTCGATAGGGAGTTCGGCACGGGCCTCGTGAAGATCACCCCGGCCCACGACCCCAACGACTTCGAGGTGGGCAACCGCCATAACCTGGAACGCATCAACATCCTGAACCCCGACGGCACCCTCAATGAGAACGTGCCCGAGAAGTACCGCGGCCTCAAGGCCCGCGACGCCAGGAAGCTCGTGGTCGAGGACCTGAAGGCCCGAGGCCTCTTCGTGGCCGAGCGCCCCGTGCAGCACGCCGTGGGCCACTGCTACCGCTGCCATACCGTGGTGGAGCCCTATCTCTCCGAGCAGTGGTTCGTGAAGATGAAGCCCCTGGCCGAGAAGGCCCTGAAGGCCTGGCGCGACGGCGACGTGAAGTTCTACCCGCAGCGCTGGGAGAACACCTACGAGCATTGGCTTTCGAACATCCGCGACTGGTGCATCAGCCGCCAGCTCTGGTGGGGCCACCGGATCCCGGTCTGGTACTGCGACCACTGCGGCTACGTGATGGTGGAGCGCGAGGAGCCGACGATCTGCCCCAAGTGCAAGTCGACCGAGCTCAGGCAGGACGAGGACGTCCTGGACACCTGGTTCAGCTCCTGGCTCTGGCCCTTCTCCGTGATGGGCTGGCCCGACGATACCGCCGACCTCCGCCGCTATTACCCGACCACGGCCCTGGTGACCGGCTACGACATCATCTTCTTCTGGGTCGCGCGCATGATCATGGCGGGCATGGAGTTCATGGAGAAGTCGCCCTTCCGCGACGTGTACATCACCACGCTCATACGCGACAAGCAGGGCCGCAAGATGTCCAAGTCCTTGGGCAACGGCATCGACCCCCTGGAGATCGTGGACGAATACGGCGCCGACGCGCTCAAGTTTACCCTGGCCTTCCTCACGAGCCAGGGGCAGGACGTGCTCCTCGATAAGGAGAGCTTCAAGCTCGGCTCCAAGTTCGCCAACAAGATCTGGAACGCGAGCCGCTACATACTCATGAACCTGGAGGGCCGCGAGCTCGTCTTCGAGCCCTCCTTGAACGACGCCGACCGCTGGATCTACGAGCGCCTGGGCGCCGCGGCCGCGGCCGTCGCCGAGGCCATGGCGGCCTACCGCTTCAACGACGCGGCGTCGACCCTGTACGAGTACTTCTGGAACGATTTCTGCGATTGGTACCTGGAGGCCACGAAGCTGTCCACCAGGGCCGAGGATCCGGCCGAGCGCGACCGCGCCGTCACCGTGCTCCTGGACGTGCTGGCCGAGTCGCTGGCCCTCCTGCACCCCTTCCTGCCCTTCGTGACCGAGGAGATCTACGGCAAGCTGCCGAACGCCCGCGGCCGCCTGATCGTGCGCGCCTATCCGCGATCCGAGCTCCGCCGCGACGAGGCGATAGCCGCGCGCTTCGGCATGATGAAGGAGCTCGTCACCATGGTGCGGGCCCTGCGCGCCGAGTTCGGCATAGCGCCCGAGAGGAAGCTTCGGGTGCGCTTTAAGCTGGACGAGGGGGCCGACGACGGCGGCTTCATGGCGAGGAACGCGGCCTTGGCCGAGCTCCTGGCGGCGGCCGAGGGCGTCGCCCCCGTCGTCGCCAAGCCCGAAGGAGCCTTGGCCTTGGCCGGGCGCGGCTTCGAGTGCTACGTCTACGCCAAGGAGGCGGTGGACGCGGCCCAGCTGGCGGCCCGCTTCCGCAAGGACGCGGAGAAGGAGCGCCAATTCGCCGACAAGGTCGAGGCCAAGCTGGCCAGCCAGGGCTTCGTCGCCGGCGCGCCCGAGGAGGTCGTCGCCAAGGAACGGCAGAAGCTGGCCGAGGCGCGTGCCCGGGCCGAGAAGCTCGAGCGCTACCTGGCGGACCTGGCGTAGGGGACGGGCATGCCGAGCCGCGGCGCCCCCCTGGGCGAGGGCGAGACGAACGTACAACGCATGGGCCAGGACCAGATGCTCCGCCTGCGCGAGATGCATCTGGCGCCGTACATTCAGCTATCGACCTTGCTCATCGGGAAGCGCCGCCGCTCGGGCGGCAACATGTTCAGGCACCAGATCGATACCATGGCCATACTCATGGACTACGGCTACATCGATTCGGTGCTGCTCAAGGCCTCGGTCATCCATGATATCCTGGAGGACATACCCGGCTTCGAGCGCGACCGCATCCTAGAGATCGACGAGGAGAGTGAGCGGGTCTTCGCCCTGGTCATGGAGGTGACGCGCCGTCAAGTGGAGAGCAAGGGCGAGTTCCTGACCCGTATTCTGGAATATGGCTCGCCCCTGTCCCTCGTGCTCAAGGCCGCCGACCGCATCAGCAATATGATCGCGCTGGGCTATACCACCGACGTGGAGTTCATCCGTCGCTACACCGACGAGACCGAACGCTACGTCTACCCGATAGCCGAGCGCGCCGACAAGGAAATGCGCCGCGAGCTCGAGGAGCTCGTGGGCACGCGGCGGGCCTACCTGTCCCGCTGCTTCGAAATATAGCGTTCGTAAGGAGCTTCCCATGCCGAGAGAGTGGACCAAGGCGAGCATAGCCAAGACCATCGACCACACCATACTGAAGGCCATCGCCACCGAGCGGCAGATACGCGAGCTCTGCGTCGAGGCCAAGGCCAACGGCTTCGCCAGCGTCTGCGTAAACCCCTGCTGGGTCCCCCTCTGCGCCAAAGAGCTGGCCGGCAGCAAGGTGCTGGTCTGTACGGTCATAGGGTTCCCCTTAGGCGCCAACGCGAGCGCCGTCAAGGCGGAGGAGACTAAGCTGGCCGTCAAGCAGGGCGCTCAGGAGGTGGACATGGTCATCAACCTCGGCGCGGCCAAGGCCGGCGAGTGGAAGACCGTGGAGGAGGACATCCGCGCCGTCGTGAAGGCGGCGGAGAAGGCTACGGTCAAGGTCATCATCGAGACCTGCTACCTTACCGACGCCGAGAAGGTGCACGCCTGCGAGGCCGCCATGAAGGCCGGCGCGCACTTCGTGAAGACCAGCACCGGCTTCGGCACCGGCGGCGCGACCGCCGACGACGTGCGCCTGATGCGCAAGACCGTTGGCGACAAGCTCAAGGTCAAGGCCTCCGGCGGCATACGGAGCTACCACGACGCCATCCAGATGCTGGAGGCCGGAGCCGACAGGCTGGGCGCCTCCAGCGGCGTGGCCATCGTCTCCGAGCTTCCGGAGTAGGACCGTGCGAGCGGCGCGGGCGACCCTCGTAGCGATAGCCCTCATGGTGCTCGCCCTGGCCGCCTGCGCGCCGGCCTCGGGGCGCCGTGCCGTAGACGGCCCGCCTTCCATCGGCCTGGCCCTGGACGTAGGCGGGCGCTTCGACGGGGCCGCCAACGCCGTCGCCTTCGAGGGCGCCATGCGCCTGGCGCGCGACTTCCGGGGCGCCGTCGAGGGCGCGCCCGGCGGCGCCTTCGGCCAGAACTTCAGCCTGCGCGTCGCCGAAGTCAGCGCGGCCGGGCCGTCGCGCGTCGATATCCTAAAGTCCATGGCCGAGGAGGGCCGATCGCTCATCGTCGCGGTCGGCTTCCTCTATTCGGACGCCATGGCCGCGGTCGCCCGCGCCTATCCTGATCGGCAGTTCCTCCTCATCGACGGCCACGTACCCGACTTAAGCCCCCGCTCGAACCTGGCCTGCGCGCAGTTCAACGAGCACGAGGCGGCCTTCCTAGCCGGCTACCACGCGGCCTTCCTCGCCGCGGAGCGCGCCCCGGGCGCCAGGCTCGGCTTCATAGGCGGCATGAACATGCCGGTGAGCCAGAAATACCTCTACGGCTTCATGGCCGGCGCGGCCTACGCCGACCCCGCGTACCGGCCTACCGGCTCCGTGCTCTCAGCCTTCGTCGCGGACGGCGGCTCGGGCTACGACGACCCCAAGCGGGCCTCGGAGTTCGCCTCGGTCCTGTTCCAGCAGGGCGGGGCGGCGCTGATCTTCGCCGCCGCCGGCGCCTCGAACCGCGGCGCGGCGGAGGCGGCCTCCCGTTTCGGCCGCCTGCTCATCGCGGCCGACGCCGACCTCGCGGCGGCCTACGCCGGCTCGTTCGTCGCGGGCTCGGACGCCCTCGCGCCGCTCGTGGCCGGCTCGGTCTTGAAGCGGGTGGACGAGGTGATCTACGAGGCGGGCAAAGAATTCTTATCGGGCTTCAGGCTGTCCGGCGGCTACCGTATCTACGGCTTGGCTAACCAGGGCTTGGAATACAGGACGGCCATAGGAGAGCTGAACCGCAACCTTGTCGGCTACGTCGTATCGATCGCGGTGCCGACGGACGCGGTATCGCTCCGCCGTTTCGTCGAGGATCTATAAGTTTCGCGCGAAAGCTACGCGCTAGCACTTGCATTATGGCTATCTTGGGTCTACTATAGCATCCCACTACCCTAGAAAGGGATAAGGAGTTAAGACATGAAGTACGGTAAAATCCTCTTCGCCCTCCTAGCCATCGCCCTCGTCATGAGCGGCTGCGCCAAGAAAGAAGACGCCGCGGTCGCGCCCGCCGCGCCCGCCTTCAGGATCGGCCTCGTGACCGACCTCGGCGGCATCGACGACAAGTCCTTCAACCAGAGCACCTGGGAAGGCGTCGTCCGCTTCGCCCAGGCCAACGGCCTCAAGCAGGGAACCGACTATAAGTACCTGCAGTCCTCCGCCGAGGCCGACTACGTGCCGAACCTCAGCACCTTCGCCGACGAGAAGCTCGACCTGATCGTCGCGCCCGGCTTCCTCTTTGAGAAAGCCATGGGCGAAGTCGCCGACAAGTATCCGCAGCAGAAGCTCCTGGTCATCGACACCGTAGTCCAGAAGCCCAACGTGGTAAGCGCCGTCTTCGCCGAGCACGAAGGCTCCTTCCTCGTCGGCGTCGCGGCCGGCCTCAAGGCCAAGGCCGACGGCAAGAACATCCTGGGCTTCATCGGCGGCATGCAGTTCCCGCTGATCGAGCGCTTCCAGGCCGGTTTCGAGCAGGGCGTCAAGGCCGTGTTCCCCGAGGCCCGCATCCTCGTCGACTACGCCGGCGATTTCGGCGCCCCCGACAAGGGCCAGGCCCTGGCTCAGAAGCAGTACAACGCCGGCGCCTATATCATCTTCCACGCCGCCGGCGGCACCGGCAACGGCCTCATCAAGGAAGCCAAAGAGCGCTCCGAGAAGGGCGACATCCGCTGGGCCATCGGCGTCGACAAGGATCAGTATGCCGACGGCGCCTACGGCGCCGGCAAGTCCGCTGTGCTCACCTCCATGCTCAAGCGCGTCGACGTGGCCGCCCATGACGTAGCCGTCATGGCCAAGAACGGCCAGTTCCCCGGCGGCACCGTCAAGGTGTTCTCGCTGGCTAACAACGGCGTCGGCATCCCCGAGACCAACCCCAACCTGAGCGCCGACATCGTCGCCCAGGTTAAGACCTTCGCCCAGCAGGTTACCTCCGGCGCCCGGACCATCTCCGAAGTCCCCGCAAAGTAAACCGAGCCGGTAAGGCTAAGCGAGGCCGATCCTTTCGGGGCGGCCTCGCTTTTTTTATCGATCAAAGCGGGCCCCGCTTCCAAAAAGCCTGAAACCATAGTATCTTGACGCACTTTCACTTCTTAAGAATCGAGGGCTAGCGATGGCATACATCATCGAGATGCTCAATATCACCAAGGATTTCCCCGGCATACGCGCCAACGACGACGTGACGCTGCAGGTGGAGAAGGGCGCCATCCACGCGCTCCTCGGGGAGAACGGCGCCGGCAAGTCGACGCTCATGAGCATACTGTTCGGGCTCTATCAGCCCGAGTCGGGGCGCATCAAGGTGCGCGGCCAAGAAGTCAAGGTTACCGACCCCAACGTTGCTAACGAGCTGGGCATAGGCATGGTGCATCAGCACTTCAAGCTCGTGCACAACTTCACCGTCACCGAGAACATCATCTTGGGCCTGGAGCCGCGCAAGGGCCTCGCGGTCGATATCGATTCGGCGTCGAAGAAGGTAGCCGAGCTGTCCAAGCTCTACGGCCTCGCCGTAGACCCCCACGCCAAGATCGAGGATATCTCGGTAGGCATGCAGCAGCGCGTCGAGATCCTCAAGATGCTCTACCGCGACGCCGAGATCCTCATCTTCGACGAGCCGACGGCGGTGCTGACGCCGCAGGAGATCCGCGAGCTCATCGCCATCATGAGGCGCCTGGTGGAGGAGGGGAAGACCATCCTCCTCATTACCCACAAGCTCAAAGAGATCAAGGAAGTCGCCGACCGCTGCACCGTCCTCCGGCGCGGCAAGCTCATCGGCACGGTCGAGGTCAAGGATGCCTCCGAGGCGGCCATGGCCGAGATGATGGTCGGACGCGAGGTGAGCTTCTCGGTGGACAAGGCCGCTGCTAAGCCCGGCGATACGGTGCTCGAGATCAAGGAGCTCTGCGTTAAGAACGCCAAGGGACTTTTGGGCGTCAAGAATTTATCGATAGAACTCAGGCGGGGCGAGATACTCGGCCTCTGCGGCATCGACGGCAACGGCCAGACCGAGCTCATCCAGGCCCTGACGGGGCTTACGAAGATCGAGTCGGGCTCGGTCCTCGTCCGCGGCGAGGATGTGACGAACCTCCCGGTCAGGCAGCGCCTGGATCGAGGCCTGGGGCACATACCCGAGGACCGGCATCGACACGGTCTCGTCCTCGACTTCCGCCTCGACGAGAATATGGTGCTGCATACCTACGGGAAGCCTCCCTTCGCGCGCTACGGCATCCTGGATTTCGAGGCCATACGGAAGAACGCCGAGCGGCTCATCGAGGAATTCGACGTACGCGCCGGCAAGGGGCCCGCGACGGCGGCCCGTTCCATGTCCGGCGGCAATCAGCAGAAGGCCATCCTGGCGCGCGAGATAGACCGATCGCCCGAAGCCTTCATCATCGCCCAGCCCACCCGCGGCCTGGACGTCGGCGCCATAGAGTACATCCATAAGCGGATCGTCGCGGAGCGCGATAAGGGCAAGGCCATCCTGCTCGTATCACTAGAGCTCGACGAGATCCTGGACGTATCCGACCGCATCGCCGTCATCTACGGCGGCGAGATCGTAGGCGTCGTGGACGCCAAAGAAACCGACGAGAACGAGCTCGGGCTCATGATGTCCGGCTCGCTCAGGAAGGCCGTTTAGCCATGGCAGATACCGGCGCCGGCTCTAAGAGCCGTAAAGTCCTCGTACCCCTCGCGGCCGTAGCCCTCGGCTTCGTCCTGGGCTCCCTCGTGATACTCATCACCGGCCGCAGCCCGCTCCTCATGTTCAACGCCATCATCCAGGGCATCACGGGCTTCAACATCATGAGCGGGAGCTTCAACCCGCGCCATATCGGCGAGCTCGTCGTGCAATCGATGCCGATCATCCTGACCGGCCTCTGCGTAGGCTTCGCCTTCCGCACCGGACTCTTCAACATCGGGGCCGAGGGCCAGCTTATGATGGGCGCCCTGGCCGCGACCGCCGTCGCCCTGACGGTCCGCGCCCCCGCCGCGATCCACGTGCCGCTCATCCTGCTCGCCGGCATGGCCGCCGGCGGGCTGTGGGGAGCCATCCCCGGTTATTTTAAGGCGCGCTTCAACGTGCACGAGGTCGTCGTGACCATAATGCTCAACTACACGGCCCTGCACGTCAATAATTATACGATCCTGAACGTCTTCGGCTCGGTGGACCGGGTAAAGACGGCGGAATTCCCGGCGAGCGCGCTCCTACGGAGCCCGTTCCTGGCGAGCGTCACCAACGGCTCGCGCCTAAACTGGGGCTTCATCCCCGTCGTCCTGGCCGTATTGTCCTTTTGGTTCATCTTAGAGAAGACCTCGTTCGGCTATAGCCTGCGCGCGGTGGGCTTCAACAAGGACGCGGCCAAGTACGCGGGCATGAAGGTCGAGCGTAACGTCGTACTGTCCATGATCATAGCCGGCGCCTTCGCGGGCCTGGCCGGGGCGGTCATCACGACCGGCACCTTCAGCTTCGGCCGCGCCCTCCCGGCGGCCGAGGGCTACGGTTTCGACGGCATCGCCGTGGCGCTCGTCGGCATGAACCACGCGCCGGGCATCCTGTTAGCGGGCCTCCTCTTCGGCGTGCTGAAGTCCGCCGGGCCGCTCATGCAGTCGGCGGGCATCCCGCGGGAGATCGGCGGCATTATCCAGGCCTCGATCGTCATGTTCGTGGCCATGAAGCTCGGCATAGAGCGCCTGCTGATGATGGCCCGCGGGCGCAAGGCCAAGGCGGCCCTCGAGGCGGCCGGCGCCGAGGAGGCCGGCGTATGAACTTCGCGATGATACTTGAGATGTTCCCCATAGCGCTCATGTTCGCCGCGCCGATCATCATGGCGGCCCTGGGCGGCTTGTTCTCCGAGCGATCGGGCGTGGTGAATATCGCCTTGGAGGGCATCATGATGGTCGGCGCCTTCGCCGGCGCCACGGTTACGGTCCTCCTTGAGCCCGTGCTGCCCGGCTGGGCGCCGTGGATAGGCCTGCTCGCCGGCCTGGCCGCGGGCATGCTGTTCTCGCTGCTGCACGCCTTCGCCAGCATCAACCTGAAGGCCGACCAGGTCATCTCCGGCACGGCGCTGAACATCCTAGCCGGCGGTTTGACGATATACCTCTGCCAGATAATCTTCCGCCAGCAGCGGACGCGGGCGTTCAGCTCGGGGCTTAGGAAGATCACGGTGCCTCTGCTGGAGCGCATACCCCTCGTAGGGCAGATGTTCTTCGAGGAGATTTACCCCACCTTCTACGTGGCCATCGCGCTGGTAGTCCTTACCTGGTACGTGGTGTTCAAGACGCCTTTCGGCCTACGCCTCAGGGCCTGCGGCGAGCATCCC
>CALKWG010000154.1 GCA_938004315.1 uncultured Spirochaetaceae bacterium | reverse complement strand
GACAGGTCGGTCAGGGCGCTGGCCGAGGAGTCTATCTCCTGGATGCCGATGGTGATCTCGTCGGCCGCTTGGCGGTTCTCCATGGACAGGCCGCGGACGGCGTCTACGGTCTTGGCTATGGCGGCGGCGGCGGCGGCCAGGCTCGTGGCGGCCCCGCCTAGGCTCTTCTCGGTGGTCGCCAGGCGCTCCAAGGCGCCGCTGGCCTCGCGGCTCTGGCCGCTGGCCTCGGCTAGCTCGCTCGAGACGTCCTTGAGGGCCTGGGTAAGCTGATCTACGCCCTCGGTGACGTCGCCCATGGCCTCGGTGGTGCCTAAGGTGATCTTGGCCGCCTCGTCGATGGCGCCGGCGGTCTCCTCGATGGCGGCGCTGATGCCGTGGGCGTTCTCGGCGGTGCTCTCCGAGAGCTTGCGTATCTCCTCGGCCACCACGGCGAAGCCGCGGCCGGCGTCGCCGGCGTGGGCCGCCTCGATAGCGGCGTTCATGGCCAGGAGCCGGGTCTGCTCGGCTATGGCGTCGATGATGCCCACGAGCTCCAGGGTCTTCTGGGCGCTCTCCTCCATGCGCTTCATGGCCTGCACGGCTCCGTCGGCCTTGTCCCGGCCGGCCGCGCTGATGCCCGACATGCGGGAGGCCAGCTGGCCCTGGGCCTGGGCGCGGGCGGCCATGTCGGCCATCCTGGCCTCCATGGCCTCGATGGTGCGCCTGGCCTCGCCCAAGGCGCGCTCGAGCTCCTTCACGGAGGCCTGCACGGTGTCCGAGGCGCCCGAGAGCTGGTCCTGGGCGCCGTCGGCCTCGCCGGCCGCCTGGTCCAGGAGCTCGGTCTGCCGCCGCATGGAGGCGATGTTGGCGCTGATCTGGGCGATGGTGGCGGCGGTCTCGGCCGCCTGGCTGGCCAGGCTCTCGGCCGACTTGGAGCTCTTGTCGGCGGCGCCGCGCACATCGTCGATGATGGCGTTCAGGTTCTCGACGAGGTCGCAGAGCGAGGCCTGGATGCCGCCTATCTCGGTGCGGCTGGTCACGTCGATGCAGACGGCCAGGTTGCCGGCCGCGACGCCCTCCAGGGTGCGCATGACGCCGTTCACCGCCGCGCCGACGCGCCGGGTGATGACGAAGAGCATGGCGACGCCGACGAGCAGGGCCGCGCCGGCCGCTATGCCCGACACGATGAGGCTCTGCGACACGGTGGCCATGGCCTCTTCCATGGGTAGGTAGGTATAGATGGTCCATTCAAGGCCCGTGCCGTCGCGGTAGGGGCTGGAGCTCACGAAGTACGCATCGCCGTCCACGTCGAACTCGTGGTACCAGGTGCGCGACTGCCCCGCCGAGGCGTCGCTGGCCGCGCCGGTCACGTCCGCCTCCGACCAGTCGCCGCTGGCGGCGCTCGTCACGTCGGCGCCGGATGACGGCTCTACCCAGCTCGCGGCGGCGGCGACGATGTGGTCGTCGGCGTCTACGGCCTTGATGCGCGCGACCTGGCCGCCCTCGTCCTTGGTGATGGGCGAGCCGTTGGAGTTGCCTACTATATAGCCGTCCTGGTCGACCAAGGCGGCCACGGCGCCCGAGCCCTGCACCGCCTGGGTGAGGAGCTCGTTGATGGCCGCGAGCGCCAGGTCCGCGCCGAAGACGCCCTTGAGCGCGCCGCCTTGGCCGAAGTGCGGCAGGTAAGGCGAGATCACGAGGCCCTTGGTGACCGCGTCGGGGTAGATGGCCGTCCAGCCGGCCTGGCCTGAATCCGCCGCTCCGCGGTACCAAGGGCGGCCCGTCGGCGCGAATTGGATGGAATCGACCTGGGCTCCGGGCGAGCCGTCGCCTCGTAGCTCGTAAAATACTAGGGCGCCGGCGCTGGCCCGATCGCGTATGCCTACGACCCCGCCGGTACTTGAGCGGCTCATGTACAGGGTGTGGTCGCGCTCGTCGCCGTAGAAGAAGGTGCCTAGGTCCGGCACCACGCCTGCGAAGCTGTACATGATCGGGGCCAGGCCCGCGGTGTCGTCGAGCTCGACCTTGCCCGAGCCTCCGACGGCCGAGAGGCTCCTAAGCACGGTATGGGCCGTGCTCATATAGGCCTTGAGCCTGGCGTCTATCTCGCCGGAGG
>CALKWG010000153.1 GCA_938004315.1 uncultured Spirochaetaceae bacterium | reverse complement strand
TTCATCGCGGTGTTCTTCGGCATCCACCTATACCCCGGCATAGCCCTGGCCCCGGCCGAGGAGCTCAGGCGCTTCGGCATCGCCTCGTTCTTCGGCCACATGGGCATCGTGCTCTCGCTCTACCTGGACGAGCGCCAGGTAACGCCGTACTCCGTGGCCTTCGCCCTGTCCTGGCTGGTCAGCGTGCCGGGCCTGGTGGTCGGCCGCAACCTGGCCCGCGCGCTCTGCAGCAAGGCCGGCTGGTGGGGCGTGCCCGCCGTCATCTTCGGCGCCGGCCGCACCGGCCGCATGGTGGTAGACCGGCTGCGCAAGCACTCCTGGATAGGCTACCGCGCCGTGGCCATGCTGGACGACGAGCCGTCCGTGGGCGAGGCCTACGCCGGCGTGCCCATCCTGCACGACACGGGCCTGGGTCCCGAGCTGGCCGCCGCCCTGCGCGTGCGCACCGCCATCGTGGCCATGCCGGGGGTGGAGCGCCAGCGCCTCTCGCGCATCATGGGCGCCAGCGTCTCGGCCTTCCGCTACCACGTGCTCATCCCCGATTTCTTCGGCATGACCAACCTCTGGATGAGCGTGCGCGACTTCGACGGCGTGCTGGGCCTGTCGTCCAGCCAGAAACTGCTCCTGCCGGCCAACCGCGTCGTCAAGCGCGTCCTGGACCTGATCCTTAGCCTCCTCATCGGCCTCCTCATATCGCCCTTCGTCCTGGTCGTCGCCCTCCTTATCAAGCTGGAGTCCCCCGGGCCGGCCTTCTTCGGGCACGCGCGCCTGGGCAAGGACGGTAAGCCCTTCAAGTCCTGGAAGTTCCGCTCCATGGTGCGTGACTCCCAGCGCGTCCTTAAGGAGCTCCTGGAGCGCGACCCGGCGGCCCGGGCCGAGTGGGAGGCTAACTTTAAGCTCAAGAACGATCCCCGGGTGACCAAGATCGGCGCCTTCTTACGCAAGACCAGCCTGGACGAGCTGCCGCAGCTATGGAACGTGCTCTTAGGCGAGATGAGCCTCATAGGCCCGCGGCCCATCATCACGGACGAGGTGCCTAAGTACGGCGAGTACTACTCGACTTTCTCCAGCGTGCTGCCGGGCCTGTCCGGGCTCTGGCAGGTCTCGGGGCGCTCCGAGCTGGACTACGACGAGCGCGTGGCCCTGGACATCTACTACATACAGAGCTGGTCCCTCTGGCTGGACCTGCACATCTTCATGAAGACGATAGGGGTGGTGCTGTATGGCAAAGGCGCGTACTAGGCCGCGGCTAGCCGCCGCGGTGACGGCGGCGGCCTGCGCCCTCCTCCTCTGCGCCGCGCCGAACGCCGCCGCCCAGGGGCGGCCGGCCGTAGCCGCGATCATGCCGGGCTTGCCGGCCGAGGCGCTGGCCCGCATCCGCGGCGGGGCCATAGACGCGCGGGAGGCCGCCGGGCCGGCCGACCTGCGCTGGCTGCCCGCCGGCGCCCCCGGCGCGGCGATCCGCGCCGCCATAGCCGGCCGCCAGGCCTGGCCGGTGCTCATAGAGAGCGCCTACCTGATACCCGCCGCCGAGCTGCCCGCCTACGACGGGCTCAAGGCCCTGAACGCCCTGGGCGCGGTGTCCACCATGTCGGGCATCACCTACTTCTCCCATAACCGCAACCGCGAGACCGTGCTCTTCGACGAGGTCTTCAAGGCGGAGGGGCCGGGCTCCAGGAAGGCCCTGCCCGACCCCGGCTACCGCGCCCTGCCGGCGGCCGACGGCTTTACGGTGCACCTGAAGGACGCCAACTTCGGCTCCTCTTGGTACGCGGCCACGCTCCAGGCCGACGCGCGCGGCGCCCGCCTGGGCCTGACCAACGCCCGGGCCATGGGCATAGCCGTGGTCCGCGCCTTCGGCGCCGGCGACCTGGTCATGGAGTTCTACTTGGCCCCCGTAGATGAAGGGCTCCTGGTGTACGGGCTCTGCGCCGCGGCGCCCGCGAACCTGGCCTCTAGCGTGGTGGATATGTACTCCGCGGTCTTGAAGCGCCTGGACTCGGTCCGGCTCTGGGCCGTCGGCCGGCTCAAAGCGGCCCGCTAGCGCCGTGCGCGTACTGCAGCTCATCACCCGCTCGGAGGCCGGCGGCGCCCAGACCGTGGCCCGCCACCTGGCGGAGGGCCTGGCAGCCCGCGGCCACGAGCTCGTCCTGGCCTACGGCCCCGAGGGCTCGGGAGAGGCCTTCGAGGGTATGGACGAGCGCGTGCGCCGCGTCGAGATAGGCGGCCTCGTGCGCGAGCTTAGACCGGCCGCGGAGCTCCGCGCCCTCGCGGCCCTGCGCCGCCTGTACCGGGAGCTAGGCCCCCAGGTCGCGCACCTGCATACCTCCAAGGCCGCGGCCCTGGGGCGCCTGGCCCTGCCGGGCTTCGGGCGGGGGCGGGGGCCGCGGGTCGTCTACACCATGCACGGCTTCGGCCAGCTGGCCGTGAGCAATAGGAAGTTCCTAGGCGTAGACCGCTGGCTGTCGCGCCGCGGGGGCCTGACCGTGGCCGTGAGCGGCGCCGACGCGGCGGCCATGGCGGCCGCCGGCTACCCCGCCGGCCCGACCGTGCCCAACGGCGTCCCCGAGCCGCCTAAGCGGGCGGAGGGGCCCGTCGCCGACCGCCTGCGCGCGCTCAAGGAGCGGGGCCTGCCCCTGGCGCTCTGCGTGGCGCGGGAGGCCGCGCCCAAGCGCCCGGACCTGTTCGAGGCGGCCGCGGCCCTCCTTAAGGGCAAGGCCACCCTGGCCTGGGTGGGCGACGCGGGGAGCCGCGGCGGCGGGTCCGCCTGCTGGCTGGGCCCGGCCCGCGGCGCGGCCGCGCTCTGGCGCCTGGCCGACCTGGCCGTCCTACCCAGCGACCACGAGGGCCTACCCATGGCCCTCCTCGAGGCCATGGCGGCGGGTCTGCCCGCGGTCGCCTCCGCGGTGGGCGGCGTGCCCGAGGCCCTGGAGGGCGGCTGCGGGGCCGCCCTGCCCAACGAGCCGGAGGCCTTCGCCGCGGCCATAGCCCGCTATATCGACGAACCCGAAGAGCGCCTTAAGGCCGGGCGGCTGGCCCGGGAGCGCTGGCGCGAACGCTACTCGGTAGGCGCCATGGTGGACGCCTACGAACGACTCTACCGGAGCATGGAACCATGATTAAACGAGCCACCATCGCGGCCCTGGCCGCCTCCCTCGCCCTAAGCGCCGCCTACGGCCAGGGGGCCGACCAAGCCCCCGCGACGGCCCCGGCCACCCGGGAGCTCTTCTTCGAGCTGGGCCTGGCGGGGATCTACAACGGCGTGGGCGCCACGGAGGAGTCCCTGGCCTTCCGCTTCGACGCCGAACCCTTCTCCTTAAGCGCCCTGGGCGTCATGCGGAACGACGGCAAGTACGACGCGGAGCTGGCCGGCGTCCCGGGGGGCAAGTTCTTCGGCAACTACATCCTCATGGTCGAGGGGGGCGCGACCATGCGGCGCGACGGCCTAAGCTTCCGCGCCGGCCGCTTCAGGCACTACGACGAGCTCGAGAGCCCCTATTCGCTCTTCGTAAATTCCCTGGGGCACAGCGCCAACATCATGGAGCTGCGCTTCGAGAACGCGAACTTCCTCTATCAGAGCCGTTGGGTGGAGCTCAACGCCCGCTCGGCCTTCCAAAGCGGCGAGGCCGACCCGCGCTTAAGGAGCTGGCATATAGAAATGCTGGACGGAGCCGGAAACGCCCTGCCGGCCAGCGCCAGCTACGCCGGCTTCCCCGACCGCGGCGCGAATATCAAGACCTACGCGCTGAAAATAGGCAACTTGCGCGTGGGCTACCAGGACGCGGCCGTGTACTCCGGCCCGCCGGGCTCGGGCCGCAGCTTCGACTTCGAGTACTTCCTAAACCCCATACCCCAGTACTTCATCCAGTACGTAAAGGGCACCGGCGGCCGGCCCTGGACCACGGGCGACGACGAGAACAACTTCCTAGGCCTGTTCGTGGATTGGCGTAACCACGAGGGGGCTTACCTTTACGCGCAGGGGCTCTTAGACGACTTCAGCATCGCCTTCCTCTTCCCGCAGACCTTCGACTACCCCTACAAGGCGGGCCTGGCCGCGGGCGGGCGCGTACCCACGCGCCTGGGCGTCGTGGGCCTGCACGCCGCCCTGTCGCCCATGTACAGCTTCTCCCCCATAACCATGACGGACGGCTCGGGCGACCATACGGGCAAGCAATGGCAATCGTCCTACGGCTATACCTATTACCCGGAGACCCGGTATTGGCTTGAGACCAGCGGCGAAGCCAAGTCCATCGCCATAGAGGACAATATGGTGGGCTTCATGCACGGCGAGAATACCGTAGCCCTGATGGCCGAGTGGTCAGACCGCCTGGCCGGCATGCAGCTCCTGGCCAATCTCGAGCTGCGCCTGGCCGGCTCCTCCTCCCCGGCCAACCCCTGGCACGACGGGGTGGGCCATCCGGCCGGCACGAGGCTCCTGGACGAGGAGTATATAGAGTCCCGCATACTAGGCAAGCTGAGCGCTTCCAAGTCATACGGCCCCTTGAGCTTGCGCGGCTCGGTCAACCTGGGCTACGTCTGGAACGAGCGTCGCCTACGAGCGCCGGTAGGCGTGGACCCGCAATTCAGCGCGGTGGACCGCAACGTCTGGATCTGGTCGCCGGTACCGGGGCTGAACCGGCTCCTGGTCTCCGTAAGCCTGGGCCTGGTCTATCGGCTTGAGCCCCTGGGGGGCGGCCGCCCGTGAGCGCCTACGTCCTTGGCTTCGCCGCGCCCCTGATCCTCTGGCCCCTGCGCCGCCTGAGCCGCTACGGCTTCGTGGCGGCGTTGTCGCTAGCCTGGGCCCTGTTCGCCGGCCTGCGCCTAGGCATAGGGGGGAACGACTACTTCGCGTACGAGGCCTTCTACGCCGCGCCGAGCCTCTACGAGCCGCTCTTTAGGGCGTTGGGACGCCTAAGCCTGGCGGCCGGCACGGGCGCTCACGGCTTTTTCTCCCTGGTCGCCCTGCTCATCGCCCTACCCTCGGTCTACGTCATCGATAAGAGGGCCGGCGACGACCCCCTGGCCCTCCTGATCTACGGCATGGAGTGGTTCCTCTACGGCTCCTTCGTCATCCTGCGCCAGGGCATAGCCATGGGCCTGGCGTTCTTGGCCTACGACGCGATCGAGGAGCGGCGCTACCCGGCCTTCGCGGCCTTCGCGGCGGCGGCCGCCGGCTTCCATTACTCGGCCCTGGTCCTCCTGGCCCTGCCGCTCTTCATGGGCGAGCTCAAGCCCGCCCTGCGCTGGCTGCTCTTGGGCGGCGCCTTCGCGGCGCTCATAAGCCTTGAAACGACCCTTACGGTCATCGCCGGCATATCGACGAAGTCGCCGCTGATGAACCGTCTGCTCTATTATTTAGGCCCGGGCGGCGGCGAGCGCCTCAACCTCCTCAATATCGCCGAGATCGCCGCGTGGTTCGTCCTGATCAACCGCTACGCGCCGCTCAAGGACGCCTTAAAGCGCAACGCCTACCTCCTGTACGTCTGCTTCGCCGTCCTGGCCCTGCAGGACGCCATCTTCATACGCTTCGGCTGGTACTTCGAGATAGCCGTCGCGCTCTTCCTGCCCTTGATCCTCAAGGAGGCCTGGAAGAGGCGCTACGAGGGCGCGGTCGTGAGCGTCGGCCTGTTCCTCTATTACGCGGCCAAGACGGCCCGCTGGCTCCTGACCAACGCCGACGGCTTGGGCGGCTTCCTGCCTTACCGTTGGATCATAGGATAGGCCGCCGTGCAAGAACCCGTCGTCAGCGTCGTCATGCCCCTGTATAACAAGGAGCGCTACGTCGGCCGCGCCGTAGCGTCCGTGATGGCCCAGACCGAAGGCCGCTTGGAGCTCTTGGTCATAGACGACGGCAGCGCCGACGCGGGACCCGCCGCGGCCAAGGCGGCCGGCGACGGGCGCTGCCGCGTGCTGCCCTACCCCAACGGCGGGGTCAGCGTCGCCCGCAACCGCGGCGTGGCCGCCGCCCGCGCCCCCCTGGTGGCCTTCTTAGACGCGGACGACGCCTGGGAGCCCGGCTTCTTGGCGGCGGCCTTGGGCGCCTTGGCGCGTTACCCGAGCGCCGTGGCCGCTTTTTCTAACATCGCGGAGGAGGGTTACCCCCAAGGGAGCCTACCGCGTCGCGGCGGCGAGCGCCTGATAGTAGACTACCCGCGCTGGTTCGCGACGCACCGGGGCCTGGGGCTCTGGAGCTCCAATACCGTCTGCCGCAAGGCCGCGCTCCTGGCGGCCGGCGGCTTCCCCCCGGGCGTGCAGAACGGGGAGGATACGGATACCTGGATGCGGCTATCGTTCCAGGGGCCGGTCGCCTACGTCCCCGCGGCGCTGGCGCGCTACGAGCTGGGGGACCAGGAGAGCCTGAGTAAGCGCGTCCGGGCCGTGCGCCCCCGCGCCCTGGATAGCCTCGAGGCGGAGCTGGCCTCGGGCCGCCTGACGGCGCGCGGGGCGGACGGCGCCCGGCTGGCCGCCTCCTACCTTCGCCTAGCCTACGCCGCGGCCCTGGCCCAGGAAGGCCGCCGCCGCGAGGCGCTCAAGGAGGCCGCGGCCGCGCGGCCCCGCCCGGCCCTCGCGCGCGCCTATGCGCGGGCCGCCTACGCCCTGTTGACCGGACGCTGAGATGCCCGCCTTTACCGTGCTTACGCCGACCTATAACCGGGCCCATACCCTGCCGGCCCTGGCCGCCTCGCTCTTGGCGCAGGAAGACCAAGATTTCGAGTGGCTCCTGGCCGACGACGGCTCGTCGGACGGGACCGAGGCCCTGGCGCGCGAGCTTGAGCCGCGCTTTAACGGCCGGCTGCGCTATTACCGCTGGGAGAACGGCGGCAAGCACCGCGCCCTGAACCGGGCCGCGCCCCTGGCGCGCGGGGCCTTTACCCTGATCGTCGATTCGGACGACACGCTCCCGCCGCGCTCCCTGGCCTCCTACCGGCCCTACCTGGCGGAGGCCGCAAAGCCGGGCATGGCCGGGGTCATGGCGCTCAGGCAGGACCCGGCCGGCCGGGTGATCGGCGAGGAGCTGCCCCTTGCGGCCAGCCCCGCCGATACGGCCGCCTTGGCCTATCGCTACGGGGTGCGGGGCGACAAGGCGGAGCTCTTTCGGACCGAGCTCCTGGTCCGCTATCCCTTCCCGGAGTTCGAGGGCGAGCGCTTCCTTACGGAGGCCGTGGCTTGGAACCGCATGGCGCGGGACGGGCTCAAGTTCGCCCTCTCCAACGAGCGGGCCTATACCTGCGAGTACCTGGCCGGCGGGCTGTCCGACCGCAGCCTGGAGCTGCGCCTTAAAAACCCGCGGGGCAACCTGCTGTATTACCGCGAGTGCCTGGAGCTCCCCTTTCCCGCGCGCCTGTTGTGGCGGGAGGGGGTTAACTACGCCCGCTTCTCCTGGCACGAGGGCCGCCCCCTGGGGGCGCTGGCCGGGCTAAGCCCCAAGGCCGCCGCGCTGGCCGCGCTCTGCCTGCCCTTAGGGGCCGCGGCCGCGGCGCTAGACCGCGTTCGCCTGGCGGCGAAACGCGCTCAGAAAGGTACGTAAACCCATGGACATACGCATCGAAGCCGTCAAACCCGCCGGCCCGGACGACCCCGTCCTGCGGGACCTCACGGGGCTCTATTCGGAGGAGTGGAAGGGCTTCAGCCCCGAGCTCCTCTGGGCCAAGTACGGGAACAACCCGCAGGCCCCCGCGGGC
>CALKWG010000152.1 GCA_938004315.1 uncultured Spirochaetaceae bacterium | reverse complement strand
ACGCGGTCAAGGGCCGCGAGCTCCGCGGGGAGATACCCCAAGGCGCGGTCGTCGTGCCCGGCTCCCGGCCGATAGCCGCGCCGAACGACGCGGGCGCCGGACGGGCCTGGGCGGCGGCGCGGGGCCTATCGCTCTACGCGCCGGTCATCGTGAAGTACCGGGACTCAGGCACCGACGCCGCCCTGGCCCTCGAGGAGGCCTTGCGGTGAGCGGCTCGATCGACGGCCGGCCGCCCGCGGCGGGGAACGGTCCGAGCCCGGCGGCTGAAGCGGCCGCGACCAGACCCGCCGTCGCCCCGCGGCCGGCCTCGCGCCTATCCGGCGTGACGGCCTCGCCTATCCGCGCCATGTACGAGGGCGCGCCGCCCGATTGCCTGTCCTTGGGGCTGGGCGAGCCCGGCTGGGAGCTGCCTGAGGCGGCGCGCGAGGCGCTCCGCCGGGCATCCGAATTAAAGGCCTGCGCCTATGGGCCGAACCGGGGGCTCCCCGGATTAGAGAAGGCGCTGGGGGAGTTTTACGGCCGAAGCCCCGATGAACTTATGATAACGGCCGGTAGCCAGGCGGCGCTCTTCGCCCTGTTCCAAGCCTACGCCGAGCCGGGCTCCCAGGTCCTGGTGCCCGACCCCGGCTTCCTGGCCTACCCCCGGCTCGCCGTGATGGCGGGGGCGCGGCCGGTAGCCTACGGCCTCGGGGGCGGCGGCGCGTTCAGCGCCGCCGCCTTCCGCGCCGCCCTGGACGCGAGCCCGGCGGCCGCCGTAGCCGTCATGAACAACCCGGCCAACCCCAGCGGGGGCGGCGCGGAAGCCGCCGCGCTGCGCGCGGCGGCCGAGGCCTGCGCCTCCCGCGGCGTCCTCCTCATATCGGACGAAAGCTACGCCGAGCTCCATCTCGGCGAACGCCAACCGCGCCTCGCGAAGCTAACCGACTACGGCGTAACCGTCGCCAGCCTCAGTAAAGCCTGGGCCGCCCCCGGGCTCAGGATTGGCTGGGCGCTCGGCCGCCCCGAAGTCT
>CALKWG010000151.1 GCA_938004315.1 uncultured Spirochaetaceae bacterium | reverse complement strand
TCGGCCAAGGGGTCGTCGGTCGCGGCGATGCTCGAGAGGGGCTGGGACAGCTTGGAGCCGTCGCGGTACAGGGCTATGGACTTGAGCATGCTCTGCCAGGCCAGCATATGCGCGCCCTTGACGTCGTCGAAGCTGGCCGAGTTGGGCATGTTGATGGTCTTGGAGATGGCGCCCGAGACGAAGGGCTGGGTGGCCGCCATCATGGCGACGTGGGCCTGCCAGGCTATGGCCCGGACGGCCTTACGTCCCGAGGGCGTGGCGGTGTCGAAGACGGGGTAGTGGGCCTTCTTTAAGTGGGGCGCGCCCTCGATGCCCATGCTGCCGCAGGCCCAGGCCTCGGCCGCCTCGACGTCCTTGTCGGAGAAGCCCAAGAAGCTAAAGAACTTGAAGCCAGGAGCGCTCCGTAGCTCGGCCCCCGCGCCGACGGCGTCATAGGCTTCGGCGCCGAGCACGAAGGGATTGAAGGCCGCGTCCAGGCTCATGGCGTTACGCAGGGCTTCGTCGGCCTTGGCCAGGGCCTCCTCGGGCAGGCCCTTGGCCTTGAGGGCCTCGAGCGACAGGGCGCCCGGCGCGCCGGCTAAGGTGCCGGTGCCCACCATATAAGTTTTGATATCTTCGATCTTGTCGGCGCTGTAGCCCAAAGCCCGGAGCGCCGGCACGACCGACTGGTTGACGATCTTAAAGTAGCCGCCGCCCGCCAACTTCTTAAATTTGACGAGGGCGAAGTCGGGTTCGATGCCGGTGGTATCGCAGTCCATAAGGAGGCCGATGGTGCCCGTCGGGGCTATGGCGGAGGTTTGGGCGTTGCGGTAGCCGTGCTTCTCGCCCAAGGCGAGGGCTTCGTCCCAGGCTTCGCGAGCCGCCTTCACCAGGTAGTCCGGGGCCTTGTCAGCCTTGAGCCCCCAGGGCTTGACCGACAAGCCTTCGTACTCGGCCGCCTGTGCGTCGTAGGCGACGCGGCGATGGTTGCGCATGACGCGCAGCATATGCTCCGCGTTGGCGCCATAACGCGGGAAGGGGCCGAAGGCGCCTGCCATGCGGGCGCTCTGCGCGTAGGCTTCGCCGGTCATGATGGCGCTCAAGGCCGCGGCTACGGCGCGGCCCTCGTCGGAATCATAGGGCTTACCCATGACCATGAGGAGGGTGCCTAAGTTCGCGTAGCCTAAGCCCAGGGTGCGGTAGTCGTAGCTCCTCCTGGCGATCTCCTTGGAGGGGAACTGGGCCATGACCACCGAGATCTCGAGTATCGTGGTCCAGTGGCGCACCGCGTGACGATAGGCGTCGGCGTCGAAGGCTCCCGAGCCGCGGTCGTAGAAGGTGGTGAGGTTCAAGGACGCTAGGTTGCAGGCGGTATCGTCCAGGAACATGTATTCAGAACAGGGGTTGGAGCCGCGGATCTCGCCGTCGGCCGGGCAGGT